>CAMCUJ010000009.1 GCA_945878965.1 uncultured Clostridia bacterium | reverse complement strand
TACTGCGGCTACATTAATGTATCAATCGGGAGTTGATATCAGAGCCCTTCAGGAGATTTTGGGTCATGAGCAGCTTTCAACAACAGAGATATACACTCACGTTGATAACCAGCAGTTAAAAACGGCAGTTTCAAAAAATCCGTTGAATAATATTAAAAACACTAAAAAAGAAAATAATGATGAATGATAAAATATAAACTCCTTTTCGTAATTCGTAAGAATAAAGTAACAGCAGTGGCACCAGCCGCCGCAACGGGAGTTGGGATGCCGTCCCCTACATATTCAACATATATATTTGCGGTTTTCGCACGGGCGGATATAAAATCCGCCCCTATCTATATTTTTATTTAATCATATTAAGCAATTCTCCCTCGCTTATTATAGCAACGCCAAGACTTGTTGCCTTTTCCAGCTTACTGCCTGCCTCTTCGCCGGCAACTACATAATCTGTCTTTTTAGAAACGCTTCCCGAGACCTTTCCGCCGTTTTCCTCTATAAGTTTTTTTGCATCGTTTCGTTTTAGATTAGGTAATGTTCCCGTTAAAACAAAGGTTTTACCCTCAAATATATTTCCTACATTTTCATTATCATAGGTGCATTTAACTCCTGCCGATTTAAGCTTTTCTATAAGCCTTTGGGATTTTTCATCCTTAAAATAATGAACAATGCTATTTGCCATTTTTCCGCCTATCTCATTAATTTCAGATATAGACTCTTCCTCTGCATTCATTACATTATCAATACTCTTAAAATTTTGTGCAATTAATTTTGCACCTCGGCTGCCTATAAGTCTTATTCCAAGTGCAAATAAAAGTCTGTCAAGTCCTCTTTCTCTGCTTGCATCAATCGCTGTTATAAGATTTTTTGCCGATTTATCGGCAAAGCGTTCGACATTTATAAGTTCCTCATATTTAAGAGTATATAAATCTGCCGCATCTTCAATTAACTTATCCTCAAGAAGCTGATTGACTATTGCCGGACCAAGTCCGTCAATATCCATTGCATCACGTGAGGCAAAATGTATAATTGCCCTCAGCTGTTGTTTAGGACAGTTAGAATTAAGACATCTTACAGCCGCCTCATTTTCCTCTCTGTAAAGAGGTTCGCCGCAAGCAGGACATACGCTTGGCATACTGAACACTTTTTCATTTCCTGTTCGTTTTTCTTTGATAACTCTTACAATCTCCGGAATTATATCTCCCGCCTTTTGAATTACCACAGTATCGCCAATTCTTATATCTTTATCCGTAATATTATCTATATTGTGAAGAGTTGCACGGCTTACTGTAGAACCCGCAATTCTCACAGGCTCCAAAACCGCATTAGGAGTTATAACTCCTGTTCTTCCGACCTGAAGCGCTATATCCAAAAGAATTGTTTCCTTTTGCTCTGCCGGAAATTTATATGCCGCCGCCCATTTCGGAACCTTTGAAGTACTTCCGAGAATTTCCCTTTGTCTTAAGGAATTTACTTTAACAACCGCTCCGTCAATATCAAAGGAAAGCTTCTCTCTTTCCTCTCCTATTCGGTTTATTTCATTAAATATATCCTTACTGTCTTTAAAAACATTAAGAGTAGGACTTATTTTAAATCCTAATCCTTTTAAAAATTCAAGACTCTCTTTATGAGTTTCAAACTCTTTACCTCTAATCTGCTGAATATTGAATATAAATATATCAAGCTTACGCTTAGCTGTAATTTTGCTGTCAAGCTGTCTGAGAGAACCTGCCGCCGCATTTCGGGGATTTGCAAATAAGCTTTCTCCCTCAAGCTCGCGGCTTTCATTAAGCTTTAAAAAGCTATCCTTTGGCATAAATACCTCGCCTCTCACTTCAAGATATTCAATATCCGTATCAAGCTTAAGCGGAATTGATTTTATAGTTTTAAGATTTTGCGTTATATCCTCGCCAATGAAACCGTCACCTCTCGTTGAACCTCTCATAAAAACTCCGTTTTCATACTCCAAAGATACAGAAAGACCGTCTATTTTAAGTTCTACCACATATTCAGGTTCTTCTCCTTCAAGAGAGCTTTTAACACGTGCTAAAAAGTCATTAAGCTCGCCCTCAGAAAAAACATCGGCAAGACTCTGCATCTGAATGGTATGTTCAACCTTCTCAAATTCACTCAAAGCCTCTCCTCCGACTCTCTGAGTCGGTGAGTTTTCATTTTTAAACTCCGGATTTTCTTCCTCGAGCAAGGAAAGCCTTTTCATAAGACTGTCATACTCAAAATCGCTTACAGTGGGATTATCCAAAACGTAATAGTTATAGTTATGCTCCTCTAATATTTTTCTTAGCTCCTCTATTTCCTCTTTAACGCTGTTTTTATTTTCCTGCATTTTACACCTCATAGTTATTAAAATATAATTAGATTATACACTTTATCTTTAACTTTTTCAATAAATTAAATCAAAATATAATAAATTAATTTTTATCGGCATAAAACTCAGGTGTATCTCCAACGATTATTGTATCCGAAACCGGAATTTGAGTTACTATATCAACGCTCTGACGGTCTAAAAGTGCCAGAACCGAAGCATTAATTTTAATATTAAGCTGCACCAAGTGACGAGTCTGATTTATTCCGGCAGATGTGAAATCATTCACTAAGTCTACCGATAAATTATTTATTCCGAGAATTTTAATCGGAACATTAAAGCCATAGCCCGAAAAAACACTTTTCCCAAATACAGTGCCAAAAGGCAGAAAAACCGTTACATTTTCAAACATATCAAGCTTTCCCTGTAGCTTTATCATTATTTCGGATTTTAATCTGTTAGCCTTTAAAATATCCGTTCTGACTGAAATTATTTCTCCTTTTTCATTCTTTTCGCTTATAATTATATCATTATACGTATTATCGCTTTCTATAACCTCAAGTACGGTTTCATTTGCAAACACAGTAAGGGATGCCTGAATTTTTGATATTCCCTTTTCAGCCAAGTACGGCTCCGCATTTCTGCATCCTATTACGCTTAGTGTTATTGCAATTACAATGCCTAATATGAACCATTTCATAAAATAATGCTCAAAACGCTTTTTTCTTATATGAGGCATAATTCTGCTTTTATGTATAGGTCTAAATCTATATTTGAATTTTTTTATGAATACTTGCATATTATCACCGCATTTCATTATGACAAGTTATAATTATCTTATTTTAATATACTATTCTTTATAATTATTATTGTGCAAAATATCTTTAATATATAATATTTCATTTATCAAAGAAAATTTTTCTGTTATTGCGTCATAACTGTTTGACAAAACTAAATATATATGATAAAATTTAATAGTACTTTATAAACATAAGCGGAAGTTTTATGACTTAAAATACGAAATAAACAGCGTTATGAACCGACAGCCTTTAATTGATTACGGTTAATCAATAATACGGATTATACTTTTGCTGCTTTGTTTTTAACGAGTTAATTCGTTAAGAATTATATATAGAGTATTTTCCCTATAGCATAGGGAATAAATACGTTATTTACTTAGGAGGAAATTCAAAAATGAAATTTGTAATGGACTGTTTAGATGTTAACGAAAAGGGAAACCTTACAATAGGCGGAGTTGATGTGGAAACAATAGCTAACGAATACCAAACTCCGGCATATATTATGGACGAAAATTCTATAAGAGAAAACTGCCGTATTTACAATAAGGCTATGAAGGATTATTATAACGGAAACGGATTGGTTCTTTATGCGAGCAAGGCTCTTTCCTGTATGCACATTTACAGAATTATGAAAGAAGAAGGTATGGGTGTTGACGTTGTTTCGGGCGGCGAATTGTTCACAGCTCTTAAAGCAGGTTTTCCGGCTGATAAGATCTATTTCCACGGCAATAACAAAAAAGATGATGAAATACAGATGGCAATTGACAACAATGTCGGAAGAATAGTTGTTGATAATATATTTGAGCTTGACAAAATTTCAGAGCTTGCACAAAAAGCAAACAAAACTATAGATATTCTTTTCAGAATTAAACCGGGCATTGATGCCCACACACACGATTTTGTTCAAACAGGTCAGATTGATTCAAAGTTTGGTGTAGCGCTTGAAACAGGCGAAGCCGAAGAAATAATCAAGTATGCCAGCGGTCTTAAGGGTGTAAGGGTTGTCGGCGTTCACTGCCACATAGGCTCTCAGATTTTTGAGCTTGCTCCGTTTGAGCTTGCTGCCGAAAAAATGATGAATTTCATAGGCGATTTAAAAGACAAATACGGAATTGAGATTGATGAGCTTAATCTTGGCGGCGGATATGGAATTAAATATACAGAGCATGATACACCTATAAACTATGACAAGTATATTCAAGCGGTTTCTAAAGTAGTTTATGAAATGTCTGAAAAGAGAAATGTTAAGACACCGTTTATGGTTATGGAGCCGGGACGTTCAATTGTTGCCTCAAGCGGACTTACAGTTTATAAGGTAGGTGCCGTTAAGGAAATACCAAACATCAGAACTTATGTATCTGTTGACGGCGGTATGGGTGACAATCCTCGTTACATTATGTATCAGTCGGAATATGAGGCAGTTTTGGTTAAAAAGCCTTTGGCTGAAAAAATCAAAAAGGTTACAATTGCCGGAAAGTGCTGTGAGTCGGGTGATATCCTTATAAAGGACGCTATGATGCCGGAAATAAACTCGGGAGATTTACTTGCAGTTCTTGCAACCGGTGCTTATAATTATTCTATGGCAAGTAACTATAACAGAATACCCCGTCTTCCTGTTATTATGGTTTATAACGGTGAAACAAAGCTTGCAGTTAAACGTGAAAGCTACGAGGATTTAATTAAAAACGATTTATAACTAAATCAAGATGTCTCCCGTATCTTAGGCGGCGAGTTCCACTTGATTTTTTCGGCGGGAGTACCTTTTTTCCACCGAAAACGTTGAATAACGGCGCTCTGCGCCTTATTGAATATAATGATAATCAGGGACTGTGAAGTTTAGTTGATTATATACAGTCCCTAATTAAATTTTTATAGGAACAGGAGCTTTGAAAATGGTTAATAGATTTCAAGCGTGGTTTGGAAACGGCTTAGAGGGTATATTATCTTTTTTAATTACTATATTTTGTGTGTTTCTTTCACTTTCATTCCATGAATTTTCTCATGGATATGTTGCATATAAGCTTGGTGATAATACAGCAAAAAATATGGGCAGACTTAGCCTGAACCCTTTATCTCATCTTGACCCAATCGGTGCGTTATGCTTATTATTATTCGGTTTCGGATGGGCAAGGCCGGTTCCGATAAATCCAAATAATTTTGAAAGCGGCAAATATAAAAAAGGAATGGTACTCACATCAATTGCAGGACCCGTTTCAAATATTCTGCTTGCATTTATTTCGATCTTGATTATTAAGATTTTAGGGCTTCTTCCTTATAATCTTCCAACCGCTGTTAATATACTGATTACTGTTGTAAGCACACTGTGTCAGACGCTTATTATTATGAATTTATCACTTGCGGTTTTTAATTTAATACCTATTCCTCCTCTTGACGGATCAAAGGTTTTAAATGCGGTATTGCCTGCAAGAATATACTTTAAAATAATGCAGTATGAGCAGTTTGGATTTATAGCGCTTATTATACTTATTAATCTGCCTATATTTAATTTGCTGCTTACACATTTAGTATTATATATATATAAATTTTTAATATTTATAATTGAGCTTATTCCTTTCTTTTAAATATTAAATTAATACTAAAAATCAGAGGCAATTATGGAAAAATTACTGTTTAAGCTTGACAAGTTCGAAGGTCCGCTTGACCTTCTTCTTGTTCTTATAAAGAAAAACAAAGTTAATATATACGATATACCAATAAATACAATACTTCAGCAATACTTAGAGGTTATAGCCGATATGCAGGAATTAGACCTTGAAGTATCAAGTGAGTTTTTGGTTTTAGCGTCAACACTTCTTCATATAAAATCCAAAATGCTTATTCCAAAGCATGAGGAAGAATCCGAAGAAGATGACCCAAGACAGGACTTGGTTGAAAAGCTTTTGGAATATAAAAAATATAAGCGAATTGCAAAGCTGCTTTCCGAAATTGAAAATGCCGGTTATAAAAACATTACCAAAGAGCCGGAAAAGCTCAATATTCCAAAAAAGACGGAATATACTCTCCAAGGAATAGGAATTAATGAGCTTTATAAAGCATATAAATCAGCATTTTCAAAGCTTGAACGCCGTCTTCCTCCTCCTAAACGCTCATTTGAGGGAATAGTGGGACACGAAAAGGTTTCTGTGCGTATGAAGGTACGAAATATATGGAAGAATATTTCGTCAAACGGTTATCTTTCGTTTAATAATCTCTTCAACGAGGTTTCATCACGTGCTGAAGCTATTGCGGCATTCCTTGCAATTCTTGAGCTTATTAAAATGGAAAAAATACTGGCGAAATCGGAGAATACAGAAAATTCAGAGGATATAATGTTATATCCGACCGATAATACGGACGCATTTAATCTTGAGGATATCGAAGATTAATTCAAATAGACATAAGAGTTAAAAAGGCTTAATAAAGAGGTAAATTATGAACATTAAAGAAATGAAATCGGTAATAGAAAGCTTGCTGTTTGTGACAGGAAATTTACTCAATATATCAAAGATTGCAGATGTACTTGATATTGATAAATCAACCGCTATGAAGCTTATGACTCTTTTAATGGACGAATATAATACCGCAGATCATGGCATACATATTCTTAAAATTGACGATAGCTTTCAGTTGTGTTCAAACGCTGAAAATTTTGAATATGTATCAAAGCTTGTGAATACCAAAAAACCTCAGCCTTTATCAAATGCACTTCTTGAGGTTCTTTCTATAATTGCTTACAATCAGCCTATTACAAAGTCCACTATTGAAGAAATACGAGGCGTTTCCTCTGACTATCTTGTAAATAAGCTGATTGATCGTAATTTAGTTCAAGAATGCGGGCGTCTTAATGCTCCGGGCAAGCCTATACTGTTTAAGACCACAGATGAATTTTTAAGACAGTTCGGAATCAGTTCACTTTCAGAGCTTCCAAGCTTTGAAAGCTTAAGCGGCTCACTTGATGAAAACAGTGAAAAAGACGAGCTTACCATATCGGATTTACTTCACGAAGAGGAAATGAAAAAGCTTGCTAATGATGACAATGATGATGATAATTCCGATTCCGATTCTGATTATAATACAGATTATGATAATGAAAGCTTTTTTGACAGCTTTGATAATTATAACGATTACGATGATTACTCTGAATATGATAAAGAAGCCGACAATGAACTTTATGGCAATAATAATTCCGAAGCGAAAAGTTTGCTTAATAAGGATAACAAAAATTCTTAAAACGGATTTTTATATACTATGGCAAGTTATACATATTAAATTAAAGGATCTGTATATATGTTATATTTTTGGATTGTTTTTTGCTCACTTATAGCTATATTGATACTCGGCATTACTTTTTCATTATGGAGTAATACTGTAATTTATATCAGCTATACAGGTGAAAGCTTGCAGATTAAAATTAAGAATATTTTTTTCAGATACAGCTATCCGTCTAAGCGAAGGAAAAAAAACGATAATAAAAATGATGAGAATAAGAAAAACAAATCCTATATTAAGAATAAAATCAGTAAATTTATTAAAGAAACCTCCTCTTCCGTTGATTCTGAAGATTTCGAAAATGCAGAGAATATGAACAATTCGGAAACAGATACCGAAGATGATGAGAACGGCATATTTGGATATATTCTTAACTCATTCAAAGGATTTGACAAAGACAAAAAAGATACTTTAATTTTGGTTAAGGATATATTGTACTATCTTGTAAAATATTTAAGATATAAGCTTTATATAAATAAATTCAGACTAAGTATTGATTATGGAAGCGGTGATGCGGCGGATACGGGAATTGCCTGCGGAGCGTTTTGGACAGGCTATGGAGTATTGCTCCCGATTTTAAGCAATTATTTTTATTTAAGTACACCGTCGGTAAGATTTACGCCGTGGTTTAACAATGAGATATTAGAAATTGGTTTTGAAAGTATAATACAGGTAAAACTCGGACATATTATAAATGCGATTATTTTGTCTGCAGTTAAGTATTTTAAGAAACATTTAATGAATATATAAATTCTATACAAAGGAGCGTATGAAAAATGGCAGAACAGCACCCAATACAAGGAATAATGTACACAGCAATGCAGAGTCTTAAGGAAATGATTGATGTAAACACAATCGTTGGCGATGCGGTAAAAACACCTGACGGAACGGTTATAATTCCAATCTCAAAGGTAGGACTTGGCTTTGGAGTCGGCGGAAGTGAATTTGGCGGAACTAAAAAGCCGGGCGAATCGGATAATTCAATGTTCGGCGGTGGAAGCGGCGGCGGAATTTCTATAAATCCGGTTGCATTCTTAGTTGTTGGCGGAGGACAGATAAGACTTATGCCTGTTTGCCCGGAAACTACTATTTATGACAGGGTTCTCGATATGATACCTACTGCTATTGATAAAATTTCAGACAGCATTGAAAAACGTAAGAATAAAAAGAATTCGGAAGAAAAGCCTGTTGAAAACGCTGATGATTTAAACAATTCCTCTGAATCAGAAGCCTCTACTCCATCACCTCAGGTAAATATAAGTGAGGTTGTTCCTCCTGTTTTCACGGATATGAATAAGGACTAATTGAATTACTATAATATTACAATACCCCCGTTCAAAATTTAATCGGGGGTATTGTTGCGATATTGCCTCAAATGGAAGCCTCCGCCTATAAAGACGGAGGTATCTTAATGTGGTTATTTTACAACTATATTTACAAGCTTTTTAGGAATTGCAATGCATTTTACAACCTGTTTTCCGTCTATTGCTTCTTTAACCTTTGCATTAGACATAGCTTGCTCCTTCATTTCATCCTGCGAAAGGTCAGGCGAAATCATTATCTTATCCTTAATCTTTCCGTTTACCTGTACAACTATCTCAATCTCACTTACAACAAGTGCAGCTTCGTCATACTCGCACCATGTTTCATGAAGAAGGTCTGTATCCATTCCAAGTATCTCCCAAAGCTCCTGAGTTACGTGCGGAATAAATGGTGACAACAACTTAACAAGTGTAGTTACAGCCTCGCTGATTACAGCATTATTATAGCTTTCCTTTGGAGTATTATCCTTATACTGATATAATGCGTTTACCATCTCCATAATACTGCTTATTGCCGTATTAAAGCTGAAACGTTCAAAGTCCTCCGTAACCTTTTTTATACTTGCATTAACCGCAAATCTAAGCTTCTTTTCACCATCAGTAAGCGAAGTCTTATCTATCTTTTCATCTGTTATGCAATCCTTAAGCTCAATTACAGCACGCCAAACTCTGTTTATAAATCTGTATGAACCCTCAACGGCAGTATCGCTCCATTCAAGGTCACGCTCCGGCGGTGCCGCAAATAGTATGAACAATCTCGCAGTATCTGCTCCGTACTTTGAAATTATCTCCTCAGGGCTTACAACATTGCCAAGAGATTTTGACATCTTAGTTCCGTCCTTAAGCACCATTCCCTGTGTAAGCAAATTTTTAAACGGCTCGCTGCATGATACATAACCCAAATCATTAAGCACCTTTGTAAAGAATCTCGCATAAAGAAGATGAAGTATAGCATGCTCAACTCCGCCGATATACTGATCTACATTCATCCAATAATCTGTACTTTCCTTAGAGAAAGGCATTTTATCGTTCTTAGGGTCGCAGTATCTCAAATAATACCATGAAGAGCATACAAAAGTATCCATAGTATCGGTTTCACGCTTTGCAGGACCTCCACACTTAGGACAGGTTGTATTTACAAATTCCTCACACTCGCTTAGCGGTGATTTACCCTGACCCGTGAACTTTACATTCTCAGGAAGCTTTACAGGAAGCTCACTCTCAGGAATCTCTACAGTTCCGCACTTTTCACAGTAAACTATAGGTATAGGCGCACCCCAGTAACGCTGTCTTGAAATTAGCCAGTCACGAAGTCTGAAATTAACCTTTCTGTTTCCTATTCCCTTTTCCTCAACATAATCAATTATCTTCTTTAACGCTTCTTTATTGTTAAGACCGTCAAACTGACCGGAGTTCTCCATAATTCCCTCAGCCGCAAATGCCTCGGTAAGCTCCTCGGATTTAAGGTTACTGTCCTTTGGCTGAATAACTATACGAATAGGAAGATTATACTTTTTAGCAAAATCGAAATCTCTCTGGTCATGAGCCGGAACACCCATTACTATACCTGTACCATAGTCTAAGAATACGTAATTTGCAAGGTATAGCGGAATTTTTTCGTTATTTAAAGGATTAACCATATAAACGCCTGTAAATTCGCCTTCCTTTTCCGTATCAGTCGCAGAACGTACAATTTCGCTCTGTTTCTGAACTCTTTCAATAAATTCAAGGCATTTTTTCTCTTCCGGTCTGCCGGCAATAAGCTCTTTTACAAGAGGATGCTCCGGTGCAATTACCATATATGAAACACCAAAGATTGTGTCGGGTCTTGTTGTATAAACAGTAAGCTCCTTGTCGGTGCCGTCAATCTTAAACTTAATTTCAGCACCCTCTGAACGGCCTATCCAGTTTGTCTGCATACTTTTAACCTTTTCCGGCCAGCCGTCAAGAGTTGAAATATCATCAAGCAATTTCTGTGCATAGTCTGTAATCTTAAAGAACCACTGCTCAAGATCTTTCTTTCCAACCTCACTCTTACATCTGTCGCACTTTCCGTTTACAACCTGCTCATTTGCAAGAACTGTCTGACAAGACGGACACCAGTTTACATAAGACTTCTTCTTATACGCAAGACCGTTCTTATAAAGCTGCAAGAACATCCACTGAGTAAACTTATAATAATCAGGCTTAGCTGTTGCAACCTCTCTGTCCCAGTCATAGCTGAAACCAAGTCGTTTTAGCTGTTCTCTCATATTATCAATGTTCTTCCATGTCCACTCAGCCGGCGGAGTACCGTTCTTAATCGCCGCATTTTCAGCCGGAAGTCCGAATGAATCCCAGCCCATCGGGTGAAGCACGTTATAACCTCGCATGGTCTTATATCTTGCAACTACATCACCTATAGAATAGTTACGAACATGTCCCATATGTAAATTACCCGACGGATACGGGAACATTTCAAGCGCATAATATTTAGGCTTTGATGTATCCTCACTTATTTTGAATGAATTGTTTTCCGCCCATTTTTTCTGCCATTTTTCTTCAATAGCTTTAAAATCATATCTCATCTTTTTATTATTCCTCCTAAAATTAACTTAAATTAAAAGTTAATCAAATATTCATTATTTAAAGTATTAATCTGTAATAATATCTGAAATATCAATTACAGGTGCGTCCTGCCACAAATGCTCAAGCTTATAAAACTCTCTCGGTTCTTCCTGGAATATATGAACCAAAACATCATCATAGCCAAGCAGAATCCATGTTGCAGTATTATAGCCCTCAAGACTTGAATGTTTAATACCTTGCTTTAAAAGCTCTTCTTCCACATTATCACAAAGTGCCTGAACCTGCGTACTTGAACCTCCTGTCGCAATTATAAAATAATCTGCAATAGTTGTCAGCTCACCTATTTTCAGCACCTGTATATCCTTTGCTTTCTTCTTGTCAAGTACCTTAACAATTTCTCTTACCAATTCATTTTCACACTTCATAAAATTTAACCTTTCTATTTCTATTTTAATTCTATTTTTAAATCCATTATTCTTAAAAAATTAAATCAGAATTTAAAGTCTGAACCAATAATTACAGTTGCGTCAGCCTTTGTGCTCTCGCTTTCCTCATTAACAACCGGAAGTCCCTCGCAAACCTTTAAAATTTCAGCCGCAGAATTCTTATTTGAATGTTCAATAATTCTCGATTTATCCGAAACTTTTTCGGAAACAGTTGTATTTAAAACCTTAAAACCGTATTTTTCAAGCTTTTGTTTAACAATTTCAAGAACATTTATATCCTCAATATTATAACCGCTTGCGTCAACTAAGTCAAGCTTGATAAACTTATTTTTAACAAGGCTTATTCCCTTATCCTCGATAAGCGAGTTGCTGCTCGGCGTAAAATACTGCTCTATCATCTGTTTAGTCTTTTCCTTATCGTGAATAAAGTACGAAATCGAAATGCCGCTTACAGTTTCATATTTTCCGGCGCCCTCAAGAGCCATTATATTAATGTTCTCACGCTTTATCTGACCTATCTTGCCAAGATATGAAACTATTTCTTCAGCCGTAAAGTTAGTCTTTACATTATCCTTAATTATACCAAGCAGCTTTGGAATTTTAAGAATAGTATTTCCGCTTAAAAGCTTGTCCGAAAGACTGCTGTAGAGTGATTGCTGAGCCTTAATTCTGTCAACATCGCCGTTTGGGTAACCCGTTCCGTCATTGTTCTTTCTGAATCTCATAAACATTTCGGCTTGTTTTCCGGAAAGCTGTTGTTTTCCCGGATATAAATCTATTGTTAAATTCTGCGCCGGATCGGTATAATACATTCGCATCGGTACATCTATTTCAACTCCGCCAAGTGCGTCTATTATATTCCGAAACGCTTTAAAGCTGACTATAACGTATTTATCCGCCTTAATACCCAAAAGGTCACTGAGTTCTTTAAGCATAGTATCTGCTCCGCCCTTTGAACCGTAAGCCGAATTTATCTTTTTGTCTGAGCGCTCTGTTTCAACCTTTGTATCTCGTGGAACTTGAATTACATTTACGGAATTTGAAACAAAATCATACTGACAAAATAAAATTAAATCTGTTCGTGTTCCCTCATCGTCTACGCCCGCTACAACAAAGTTCTGATATGTCTGTTCATCATTATCAGTCTTATTCCAAAACGCAAACTGAGGAACCGGCAAATCAATATATCTTGCCGCTGCCGTATAGCCTAAATATATAAATGTACAAAGTATTAATAAAAAGATAGTAAAACGTATAGGCGACTTTATTCTCATTGAGTATTTTTCACTTCCTGTAATTTATGTAAAACAAACCTTTAAAATACCTACTGCTCATTATGCTGATTAATCAAAATATAATTTCTTGCGTGAACCGTGTCCGGATGTATTGTCCTTCCTTTTTCTATTGAATACTGTATAGTTCTGCCCGAAGCTTTTACTATTGCCTCATCAAGCTTTCCCGAAAATGCAAGCTCCCTGAGCTTGTCAACCGATTCAAATTCTCTGCTTGGCTCGATATAGTCTGCAATATAAATTATTTTCGTAAGAGTATTCATTGCAGCTTTTCCCGTTGTGTGAAACCATATTGCATCAAAGATTTCAGGGTCGGAAATACCAAACTCTATCTGAGCAATACACGCACCGAGAGGACCATGAAGAAGCGCCGGTGAGCTTATTGAAACCTCATCAACGGTTATTCCGTAAGCCTTTAATCTCTTTAATGCCGTTTCCGGCTCAATTTCCTTTGCACAGTCATGAAGAAGTCCTGCCGTATATGCCTTTTCTTCATCTGCTCCCAAAAGCTTTGCAAGCTTCTGTGCTGTATCCGCAACGCCGATTGAATGATTATATCTCTTTTCACTTAGCATTGACCTTACATGTGAGTCTAATATTTTTATATCCATAACTTATCCCTCTTATTACCTTTTTAATTTTAAATAATTATAACTGACTCTATTAAACGTTATATGTTTCTTCATAAAGCTTGTGCTTAATTATATACTCCTCAACCTCATCGGTTGTTCTGTAACGTATAGGAAGATTATTTGCAATTCTCTGCCGTAACTGCGTTGATGAAATCTGAATTGTAGGCATTGAAACAACCTTTATATCCGCACCGTATTCATCTTCTACAAACTCCTTTGACCTTTCAAAGCTGTCCGAATTAACTTCATTGCGCTTT
>CAMCUJ010000008.1 GCA_945878965.1 uncultured Clostridia bacterium | reverse complement strand
GTTCTGCTTGTTTCTCACGACTTTGCCTTAGTTGAAAAATATGCGACAAAGGCGGCATTAATTGATGGAGGAATTAAGCTTACGGGAACTCCGAAAGAGGTTTTTGAAAGTAAAGAATTTACGAGTATGTTCGGAGAAATAAGAAGCCGGGGTGATGTTTAATGGAGTACATATACAGTGTAATGGAATTTATTCTTCCGTTTGAATTTATGAAATATGATTTTATGAAAAATGCATTTATTGCGGTTTTGATAATTTCGCCTCTTTTTGCAATGCTCGGAACTATGGTTGTAAATAATAAGATGGCGTTTTTTTCGGACGCTCTCGGACATTCCGCACTTACGGGAATTGCAATAGGCTCACTTCTCGGAATTAATCAGCCGATTTTTTCTATGCTTGCGTTTTCTATTGTATTTGCGCTTGGACTTTCGTGGATAAAGTCAAAAAACAGTTCAACTACCGATACAATTATAAGTGTATTTTCTTCAACCGCAATTGCAATCGGTCTTGTAATACTTTCACGAAACGGTCAGTTTGCAAAATATTCGGCATATCTTGTAGGCGATATATTAAGCGTTTCGGCTTCGGATATCTTTCTGCTTGCTATAGTATTCGTAATAATAAATATGGTTTGGTATATTATATATAACGATTTACTGCTTATAAGCATTAATCCATCTCTTGCAAGAAGTAAAAATATAAAGGTTAAGCTTATTGAGAATATCTTTTTGGTACTTTTGGCTATAGTTGTAACCATATCAATACGATGGGTCGGAATTCTGGTTATAAATTCACTGTTAATAATTCCGTGTGCGGCAGCTAAGAATATTTCAAATACCACAAGAAAGTATCAGCTTAATTCGATTTTAATAGCTGTGTTTTCGGGAATTTCCGGACTTATTATATCGTACTATTTAAATTCTGCGGCAGGCTCTACAATTGTTCTTATATCTGCGGTTATTTACTTTGTAACTGTTATTATTAACTTAGTGAGGGGCAGTTAATAAACCGAATAGTAGCTTTTTAATATCCTGACATCTCTTAGCACGGAATGTCAGGATAATAATTCCGAAACCCGTTATAATGTATTCATACGGAAAGGAGCTATTAACTATGGATTGGATTTTGGGACTTCAGCGTGCAATTGATTATGTCGAGGAGCATATAAGAGAACCGATTGATTATGAAGAAGTTGCAAAGAAGGCTTATTCATCAAGCTTTCATTTTCAGCGTGTTTTCAGTACAATATGCGGCTATACTTTAGGCGATTATATACGGTTTCGCAGACTTTCGCTTGCCGGCAGTGAGCTTGCGGGCGGTAATATAAAGGTGATTGACGCCGCTATGAAATACGGTTATGAAACTCCCGAGAGCTTTTCCCGTGCGTTTACCCGTTTTCACGGTGTTTCACCGTCACAAGTCAAAAAAGGTGCCGCTCTTAAATCTTTTTCAAGACTTTCCGTAAAACTTATATTAAGCGGAGGTAACAAAATGGATTACAGAATTGAAAAGAAAGAGGCTTTTGATGTTATTTTACGTAAAAAGAGCTTTCCAAAGCAACACGAAATTACAACGAAGGAAATATCAAAATTCTGGGGAGAGTGTCAGTCGGACGGAACTATTGATGCAATATGCAAGTACATTCACCGCAACAACCTTTTTGACAAGTGTATTGTAGGCGTGAGTCTGGGAGCGGAAACAGCATCAACGGACGAGTATTTCCCTTACGGAATAGGTGCACATTACAATGGTGGAAAAATCTCGGAGGAATATCTGACTGTTGAGAAAATTCCGGCACACACTTATGCTGTATTTAAGTGCACAGGCACAATGCCTGAGGCATTCCAAAAGGTATATAAATATATCTGCACGGAGTTTTTGCCGGCAAGTGAATATGAGCCGTGCGGAATAGAAATTGAGGCATATCCGTCTGCCGATGTGCAAAATCCCGATTATACCTGCGAAATTTGGATTGCAGTTAAAAAGAAGAATATGTAGTTATAAGCGGACAGCGGATTTTCCTCTGTCCGTTTTCTTTTTCGGAATATTGCTTACAAATGTGATTAATTTGATATTTTTAAGTTGCATATTAAAACGTAATATGATATAATTCTATCTGTAAGTTACCGTTTTTTTGTTAATAATACTGTACACAAACAAAATATTTGCTTAAAATATGGAGGAAAACTCTATGAATGAAATATATTCAAGAACTGCTATGCTTATAGGCGATGAATATATAGAAATATTAAAAAATCGCAAGGTTATCGTATTCGGTGTTGGAGGAGTAGGCTCATTTGCCGTTGAAGCTCTTTCAAGATGCGGAATCGGAAGCATAACCTTAGTTGATAATGATGTGGTTTGCAAAAGTAATATAAACCGTCAGCTTATCGCTCTTAATTCAACAATAGATAAATTCAAAACCGAAGTGATGAAAGATAGAATACAGGATATAAATCCCGATATAACGGTTAAAATAATAAATAAGTTTTGTCTTCCCGAAAATACAGCTTCATTTTTTGAGGGAGAAAGCTATGATTATATAATTGATGCAATAGATACCGTCAGTGCTAAAATTGCACTTGCGGAATTTGCACAAAACAATAATATTAAAATCATAAGTGCTATGGGAGCCGGAAATAAGCTTCATCCCGAGCTTTTTGAAGTAGCTGATATTTATAAAACCTCGGTTTGTCCGCTTTGCAGAGTTATGAGAAGAGAACTTAAAAACAGAAATATAAGGTCGCTTAAAGTAGTATATTCAAAAGAAGAACCGAAAACCGCTGCTATAAACAGTGATAATAACGAAAAAAAGAGAGTTCCGGGCAGTATATCGTTTGTTCCGTCCGTTATGGGTCTTATTCTTGCCGGTGAGGTTATAAGAGATTTAACAGGAATAAATTAAGATATGATTAATTGTTAAAAATATAGTCGATTTTTAATTTCAGATAATAATCTATTATCTAAATTGACTAAAAAAATTTTTTGTTACAGAAAAATATCTAAAATACTTGTATTTTATTCGTGCAACTGTTATAATTATATTATTGTAGTTTTAAACTGAATTTCTGGTTTAAACGTATGTAGCTTAGGAGATGAAGTAATGAATTATACATTGTTGACAGATTTTTATGAATTAACAATGGCAAACGGATATTTAAAAAACGGAATGAAGGATAAAACAGCATACTTTGATATGTATTACAGACAGGTTCCGGATGATGGCGGTTTTGCGATTATGGCGGGAGTTGAACAGCTTATACAATATCTTTCCGAATTGAAATTTACAAAAGAAGATATTGAATATTTAAAAAGCAAAAATATGTTTGATGAAGAATTCATTGAATATCTTGAAAATTTTGAATTCAAATGTGATGTATGGGCAGTTCCCGAGGGTACACCCATATTCCCTAACGAACCGATGGTAACCGTAAGAGGTCCGCTTATGCAGGCACAGTTCATTGAAACGATGATACTGCTTACAGTAAATCATCAGAGCCTTATTGCAACAAAGTGCAGCCGAATAGTAAGAGCGGCAGACGGCAGACCGGTTATGGAGTTTGGTTCAAGACGAGCTCAGGGCTATGACGGTGCAATTTATGGAGCAAGAGCAGCTTACATCGGCGGAGCGGTCGGCACGGCTTGTACTATCTCTGATAAGATGTTCGGTGTTCCGGCACTCGGAACTATGGCGCACAGCTGGGTTCAGTCGTTTGATTCGGAATACGATGCCTTTAAGGCTTATGCCGAGGTCTATCCCGATAATTGTACCCTTTTGGTTGATACTTATAATGTATTAAAATCGGGCGTACCAAATGCAATTAAAGTATTTGATGAGGTTTTAAAGCCAAAGGGAATAACGAATATGGGTATTCGTATCGACAGCGGAGATATAACTTATCTTACTAAAAAAGCAAGAATAATGCTTGATGAAGCCGGTTATGAAAATGCTAAAATCGTTGTTTCAAATTCGCTTGATGAATATATAATACGTGATATAATTGCACAGGGTGCAAAAATCGATTCCTTCGGAGTCGGAGAAAGATTGATTACTTCTAAATCCGAGCCGGTATTCGGCGGAGTTTATAAGCTCGTTGCGGTTGAGGAAAACGGTGAAGTTATACCTAAAATAAAGGTCAGTGAAAATGTTGCCAAAATTACAACTCCATATTTTAAAAAGGTGTGGAGATTGTTCTCAAATGAAACAGGAAAGGCTATTGCCGACGTATTGACAACCTATGACGAAAAAATTGACGATTCAAACGATTATGAAATATTCGATCCGGAACACACATGGAAACGCAAGACTGTTACGGATTTTACCGCCAAAGAATTAATGGTTCAGCTTTTTTCAAACGGAGAATGTGTATATACATCTCCAAAACTTGAGGATATAAAAAATTATTCGATGAATCAGCTTGATACATTTTGGGATGAGGTAAAGAGATTTGAAAATCCGCATCAGTATTATGTTGATATGTCATCAAAGCTTTGGGATATCAGATATAAGCTGTTATCTGAATATAAATAAAAGATAAAAAGAGTTTAAATATACAAAAGGAGTGTCTTAACTAAATGAGTACATCTATAGAAACATACAATCTTGGGCGTTTGGGCGTAATACCAATGCGAGGCTGTGAGGAGTTTACAAAAAGTGTTGACAAGCATCTTCAAAAATTTACAAATGCTATAGGCGATGAGTTCAGCTCATTTACTATACCTATAAAGTGTCCCCGTTTTGGAACAGGAGAAGCAAAAGCTACGGTTTTACATTCAATAAGAACCTATGATGTATACATAATTGTAGACGCATTCAATTATGGAGTAACCTATGATATGTATGGAATGACAGTTCCTATGAGTCCTGATGACCACTACCAGGATTTAAAGAGAATAATATCTGCAATGGGCGGAAAGGCAAAGAGAATAACAGTAATTATGCCTATGCTTTATGAGGGCAGACAGCACAAGAGATTATCCCGTGAATCGCTCGACTGTGCAATGGCACTTCAGGAGCTTTCAAATATGGGTGTTGATAATATCATTACATTCGATGCACACGACCCAAAGGTTCAGAACGCTATTCCTCTTAAAGGTTTTGAAAATGTTCAGCCTACTTATCAAATGATTAAGGCATGCCTTAAGTATGATAAAAATATAATTCTTAACAGAGATAATACAATGATTGTATCACCCGATGAAGGTGCTATGCAAAGATGTATGTATTATTCATCAGTTCTTGAAATTCAGCTTGGAACATTCTATAAACGCCGTGATTATTCACGAGTTATAGATGGTAAAAATCCTATAGTTGCTCATGAATTTTTAGGTTCGGATGTTGCCGGAAAGGATATCATAGTTATAGATGATATGATTGCATCGGGAGATTCTATGATTGATGTTTCGAGAGAGCTTAAAAAGCGAAATGCGAACCGAGTTATAGTATTCTCAACCTTTGGTTTGTTTACAGAAGGTCTTGAAAGAATGGACAAGGCTTATTCTGACGGATTGATTGATAAGGTATTTACTACAAATCTTGTATACAGAACTCCGGAGCTATTGCAGCGTGAATGGTATCAAGAGGTTGATATGTCAAAGTATGTGGCACTTATCATAAAGAGCCTTAATTCTGACAATTCAATCAGTGATTTACTTGACCCTACAGCACGTATTAATAAAATCCTTGAAAGATATAAAAGCGGAGAGCTTGGTTAATAAAGATTGATAATAAGACAATGCTTCTGCACTTTACATTATGTCGAGTGCAGAAGCTGTAAACTTACGACAGAAAATTCACACTTTCTATGTCATTATTTAAATTATGGGTTATAACCCAATTGAAGACTTGTATTAATTACAGGTCTTACATTATTTTTAAACAAAGAATTAATATTGATTTTGGAGGTAGCCGTTTGAGAAATATTAGCCGTGAAGAAATGGATATTCAAAAAGAATATATAGATAAGATATATAATATGCAGGATAAAAGCAAAATAAAACGTGCATTTGTAGAAACTTATGGCTGTGCTCAGAATAACAGTGATTCAGAGCGTCTTAAGGGAATGCTTGAAAGCATGGGCTATGAGATGTGTGATAACACAGAAGATGCTGATATAATTCTTTTTAATACCTGCGCAGTAAGAGAAAATGCGGAGCTTAAGGTGTTTGGAAATATCGGTGCGTTAAAGCATTTAAAACGCAGAAAACCATCGGTAATTATCGGCGTCTGCGGCTGTATGATGCAGCAGCAGCATATCTCTGATACAATAAAAACAAAATATACTCATGTTGATATAGTCTTTGGAACTCATGCACTTTACAGATTTCCGGAGATACTTTACAGAGCCCTTACAGACAACCGTGTATTTGATACAGAAAATGAGGACGGAGCAATATTTGAAGGAATTCCATATAAGAGAAATGACCCGCCTGTTGCAAATATTCCTATAATGTATGGCTGTAATAATTTCTGCACATACTGTATAGTTCCTTATGTAAGAGGAAGAGAGAGAAGCCGAAGTGTTGAAAATATAATAAATGAGGTAAAAGAGGTGGCAAGTCTTGGCTATAAAGAGGTTATGCTCCTTGGTCAGAATGTAAACTCTTACGGTAATTATTTTGATGAAAAGGTAAGCTTTGCTGAGCTTTTAAGAGAGGTATGCAAGGTTGACGGCATTGAACGTATAAGATTTATGACATCTCATCCTAAAGATATTTCAGACGAGCTTATAGATGTTATCGCAGAAGAAAAAAAGGTGTGCAAGCAGCTTCATCTTCCTATTCAGGCAGGCTCAGACCGTATTCTTAAGAGTATGAACAGAAGCTACACTAAAGAAAAGTACCTAAATATTATAAATAAGGTTAAAACTAAAATTCCAAATATCTCACTTTCAACAGATATTATTGTAGGCTTCCCGGGTGAAACAAATGAAGATTTTGAAGAAACCATAAAGGTTTTAAAAGAGGTTGAATATGACCTTGTATTCTCATTTATATATTCAAAGCGAGTAGGCACTCCGGCGGCGGTAATGGATGATGTTTTAAGCGATGAAGAAAAGCACAGGAACTTTGACAGACTTTTAGAGGTTCAAAACGAAATATCAAAGAAAAAGAATGATGCATATTTCGGAAGAACAGAAAAGATTTTAGTTGAGGGAGTAAGTAAGACTAATCCTGATTTTATGTCGGGAAGAACCGACAGTGGAAAAATAGTTAATTTCCCGGGTGATACTTCTTTAACCGGAAAATTTGTCGATGTTAAGATTACAGAAACTAAGACTTGGTCTTTATGCGGTGAAATGATTTAATAATGTCCCTATTAGACTTCCTTGTTTAATTAAGAGATTACAGCCTCAGGCTGACAGATTTTAAATTACGGAGGTATTTACAATGTTTAATGATATACTTGATAAAGCAAAAGAGCTTGGTATAATGATTTCCAAAAGTGAAATACGCAAGGATTTAACGCTTGCGGGAGATAAGATTAACAATGACCCTGAAGCGTCAAAGCTTATTAAGGATTATAACAATATGCGAAAGGAATCAATTGATGCACTTATAGCAAAAAATGCATCACCGGATGAGGTTGACTCGGTTGATCAAGAAATTCAGAAAGAGCTTGACCGTATATCCGAAAATCCTTTAATTAAAGATTATATGGCAGTAAATAAGGCGTATAACTCACTTATTGAAGATGTAAATGATATTTTAGGATATTATATAAACGGCGGAAATGAGAATATTACTGCCGGCTGCAACGGAAACTGTTCGGGCTGCAGCGGCTGTTAAGCCTATATGTATGTAAATATTTTAATTTGGCTGATATTATTAAGATAGAGAAGTTTGGGGAGAAAATTATGAAACCTAAGTATACACCGATGATGATGCAGTACTTTGAAATTAAAGAACAGCATAAAAACGAAATTCTTATGTATCGTCTTGGTGATTTTTACGAAATGTTTTTTGATGATGCAATAATTGCGTCAAAAGTACTTGATATTGCTCTTACAGGCCGTGACTGCGGAATGGAGGAAAAGGCACCGATGTGCGGAATTCCGTTTCACTCCAGTGATTCATATATAGCCAAGCTTATTGAAAACGGTTATAATGTTGCAATATGTGAGCAGGTAGAAGACCCAAAGAATGCAAAAGGAATTGTAAAACGTGAGGTAATTCGTACTGTTACCCCGGGAACTATGATTGATCCGTCCGCTCTTGATGACGGAAAAAATAATTATCTTTGCAGCATTTTTGTTGATAAAAAGGGTTACGGTATATCATTTGCGGATATTACCACAGGTGAAATATCTATGTTTGACTACCCAAACGAAAATACCGATATAAGTATTTTAAGCAGTATTGCAAAATTTGTGCCCTCTGAAGTTATTATTAATAAAAAGGGCTATGACCGAAGCGTCTTAATTGATACCATAAGCAGTAAATACAAAGCAGCGGTTAAAAATTATGCCGACTCTGCATTTGACTTAACCGAAGCATTAAAGAGAATAGAAAGTCAATTTCCCCAAAATTCAAGCTTAGCCATAGCTTCCGAAAAGGAACGTGGTGTCAGAAGTCTTGGTGCACTTCTTCAGTACCTTGAAAGCACTCAGAAAACTCATATAGATAATCTTCAAAAGGTATCAACGGAGCAAGAAAATTTATATATGCAGATAGACGCATACAGCATAAGAAATCTCGAGCTTCTTGAAACTATGAGGGATAAGAAAGCCAAGGGCAGTCTGCTTCATATTTTAAACAAGACAAAAACCTCTATGGGAAGCCGTCTTTTGCGTAAATGGATTACAACTCCGCTCCTTAACTGTATTAAGATACAAAACAGACATAATGCGGTATCTGAGCTTTTAAAGAAACCGATTATTCGTGAAGAACTGATAGAAAATCTTAAAAATGTACAGGATATTGAACGCTTGATGGCTAAGGTAAGCTTTAAAACGGCAAACGGAAAGGATCTGTTATCAATTGCAAACTCTGTTTCCGTATTTCCGAGAATTAAAGAGCTTTTATCGGAATGTGATTCTTCTGTATTTTTATCTATTATAGATAAATTTGATGTACTTGACGATATTTGTCAGCTTATTACCTACTCTATATCGGATGAGGCACCGTTTTCAATACGAGAAGGCGGAATTATAAATGACGGTTATAACCGTGAGCTTGATGACTACCGTGCAGTTAAAAAGAACGGAGTAAACTGGATTAATGATATTGTAGAAGAAGAAAAGAAAAAGACGGGAATTAAAAATATTAAAAGCGGCTACAACAGAGTATTTGGTTATTATCTTGAAATCAGCAAGGTGAATGCTCATCTTGCACCCGATTATTTTATAAGAAAGCAGACTCTTGCAAACTGTGAAAGATACGTTACACCGCAGATTAAAGAGATTGAAGAAAAGATTGTTGAGGCGGAAAGCAAGCTTGTTGATTTGGAATATGATATTTTCTGCAATATACGTGATACTATTGCATCCCATATGGTCAGAATTCAAAATTCAGCGCATATTGTTGCAATGATTGATGTATTGTGCTCATTTGCTGTTGTCGCTGAGAAGAATAATTATGTAATGCCGGAGGTTAATATGTCCGACAGTATAATAATTCGTGACGGCAGACATCCGGTTGTAGAAAGCCTTAATAACAGCGATATATTTATTCCAAACGATGTACATTTAGATACAAAGGATAATCAGATAAATATAATAACAGGACCTAATATGGCAGGTAAATCTACATATATGCGTCAGACTGCAATTATTACATTGATGGCACAGATAGGAAGCTTTGTTCCGGCAAGCTATGCAAGCATAGGAATTGTAGATAAAATATTTACAAGAGTCGGAGCATCTGATGACCTTACAGCGGGACAGAGTACGTTTATGGTCGAGATGAGCGAGGTTGCGTATATCCTTGAAAATGCGACCAAGAACAGCCTTATTATACTTGATGAAATAGGCAGAGGTACAAGCACCTATGACGGTCTTAGCATTGCATGGGCAGTTGTCGAATATATTTCCGACAAGAAGAAATGCGGAGCAAAGACACTGTTTGCAACACATTATCATGAGCTTACCGAGCTTGAAAATACGATTAAATCGGTTAAAAATTATTGTATAGCTGTTAAAAAGAACGGTGACGATATAACCTTTTTAAGAAAAATAATCAGAGGTGGAGCGGATGACAGCTACGGAATTGAGGTTGCCGCACTTGCCGGAGTTAAAAAAGCGGTTATAAAGCGTGCTAAGGAAATTCTATCATCAATCGAAAATAATGATAGTAATAAAAATAATTCGGATATATTAAATGCGGATAACGGGATAAGCGATGACCTTAATCAAATGGACTTTCTTTCATTTGCGGATAATGAGGTTGTTTCAGAGCTTAAGCAAATGGATTTAAATGTAATTACACCTATGGAGGCACTTACAAAGCTTTATGCACTTCAGGCAAAAGCTAAAAATATGTAAATAAAATTAATAGTTTACAAACAAATCACAGATTCAGAAAGGCTGTCGGTATTAAAATGGCAAGTATAAGTATTCTTTCAAATTTAGTTGCAGACAAAATTGCAGCCGGAGAGGTTGCAGAAAGACCTATGTCTGTTGTAAAAGAGCTTGTTGAAAATTCAATAGATGCCGGCAGTAATAAAATTACGGTAGAAATTAAAAACGGCGGAATAAGTTATATTTCTGTATGTGACAACGGCTGCGGAATTCCATCAGATGAGCTTGAGATTGCATTTATGCGTCATGCAACAAGTAAGCTTCGTGAGGTTGAAGACCTTGAAAAAATCTTTACTATGGGATTCAGAGGTGAAGCTCTTGCGAGCATTTGTGCGGTTTCGGATGTTGAGGTTATTACCAAAACCAAGGAATCGAAGGAGGGAGCATTTATAAAGCTCTCGCATGGTCAGATAGCTGAACGTGACGTTATAGCCTGTAATACCGGAACTATAATGACTGTGAAGAATTTATTTTCAAACGTTCCCGCACGAATGAAGTTTTTAAAAAGAGATTCAACCGAAGCCGGTTATGTTTCGGATATTCTCAGCCGAATTGCAATGGCTCATCCCGAAATTTCTTTTAAGTTTATAAGTGACGATAAAGAAATATTCTCCACATCGGGTGACGGAAATTTAAAGAATGTAATTTTAAAAATTTATGGTCTTGAATATGCAAAGTCAGTGCTTGACCTTAATTTTTCCGAAAATGAAATTACTTTCAGCGGTGTTATCGGAAAGCCGGAAATTTCACGAGGTAACCGTACACATCAAACTGTTTTTGTAAACGGAAGATATATTAAAAATCACGTAATTTCAAAAATTGTAGAGGACGCTTACAGAAATGCTATGATGAAAGGAAAATTTCCTTTCTTTGTACTTAATATAAGTATTCCTCCAAGCCTTGTTGATGTAAATGTTCATCCGGCAAAGACAGAGGTTAAATTCGCAAATGAACAAAGACTTTACGAAACACTTCACAGAGCAGTTAAAAATGCTCTTTACTCAAACGGAAAGCCTGTAATGATGACTGATAATGCCGCTGCTTTAGGCTTAAGGCATAATCAAGACAGCATAAACGGTTACAATGCTGACAGAGCATATAATAATTCCGATAAGCCGGATTTGGAATTCAATTTAAAAAGCAAGCCTGCTCCTCAGTACAAGCTGAACATAGGTTCTCTTGCTCAAAGCAAAAGAGTTGAAAATTTAAACAGTATTCAGAAAAAATCCGCATCGGAGTTTTTAAGTAATTCATCTGAATTTACATCAAAATCCGATAAAGAAAGCAGCAATCCAAAGGCTTCCGAAAACAGTACATTTGATTTTATACTTGATGAAAACGAATATAAAACCGATAATTTAATTGTTGAAGATATAAATACAGATGATGATGAAAAAATAATAGGTCAGCTTTTTAATACATATATCATTATTGAAGAAAATGATGAAATGTGTTTAATAGACCAGCATGCCGCACATGAAAGATTCCGATTTGAAGATTTATTAAGGCGATATAATGAAAGAATGAGTATAGGACAAATGCTTCTTGTTCCTGTGGTTATGAATTTAACAGTTTCTGAAACGGAAATTATATCGAAAAATTCGGAGCGGTTTTCAAGGCTCGGATTTGAGATTGACGATTTCGGAAATAATTCAATAATTATCAGACAGACTCCTGTCGAGCTTGCTGATTCCGATATAAAAAATCTTATAACAGAGCTTATTGAAGCTTTTTCACAGAAAAGAAACTGCGACATTACAGATGTTGAGCTTCACGCTCTTGAAACGATTTCATGCAAATATGCAATAAAAGCTAATAAGCCTTTGTCACTGCGTGAAATGCAGGATGTAATAAATAAGCTTAAAACTTTAAACGAACGGGGAATTACAACCTGTCCGCACGGCAGACCTATAAAGATATCCGTTTCAAAAAAAGAAATAGAAAAAATGTTTAAAAGAATAGTTTGATTTCTGAAGGAATGAAAAAAATATATGCTAAGTAAAATAGTCGGAGTGGTAGGTCCTACCGCCTCCGGTAAAACAGCACTTGCAATTGAAATTGCCAAGAAATATAACGGTGAGATTGTATCTTGTGATTCAATGCAGATTTATAAATATATGAATATAGGAACAGCAAAGCCGAGTTATGATGAAATGCAGGGAATACCTCATCATTTAATAGATATTATTGAGCCGAGCCAAAGCTTTAATGTGGCAGAATTTTCACAGATGGCAAAAGAATGTATCTCCGATATATTAAAGTGTGGAAAACTTCCGATTTTAGCCGGAGGCACAGGACTTTATTTTGACAGCGTAATAAAAAATATAAAATTTACCGAAATCGGTCATAACGAGGAATACTGCAAGGAGCTTGAAAACCTTGCCTTAATCCACGGCAATGAATATGTACACAACATTTTAAAAGAAATTGATGAGGCTTCTGCAAATGTAATACATCCCAATAATTTAAGACGAGTGATACGTGCACTTGAAATTTATAAGGTCAGCGGTAAGACTATGACTCAATGTAATGAAGAATCAATTCAGCCGCCGCTCTATGAGCCTATAATAATAGGGATTAATATGGACAGAGAGCTTTTATATGACAGAATTAATAAACGAGTTGACATTATGATGGAAAACGGACTTATTGACGAGGTTAAACATATTCTTAATATGGGAATTGACCAAAATTCAACAGCTATGCAGGCAATAGGCTATAAAGAACTTGTTAAATATTTAAGCGGAAGTCTAAGTCTTGATGAAGCAATTGAAGAAATTAAACTCGAAAGCAGACGTTACGCTAAACGTCAGCTTACATGGTTCAGGAAAAATAAGGACATTCATTGGGTATTGTTACAGAAAGATTACATTTTTGATACAATTCACGAAAAATCATTTACTATCTTAAAAAATTTGTTATAATATTAATAGTTTTATGTGGATTTCGGAATTAAATTATATAAACTTTCTGTAATGTCTATAAAACAGAGGAGAAAATCTAAAATGAAAGAGCTGCGGGTTATAAACTCAGAAAATAGTCATAATCAATCTTTGCCTAAAAAAAAGGAAAAGAAAAAATGGTTTTCTTTATTTCTTGTATTCGCTTTAGCAATTATAGTATACTTAATTGTGAATTTATGTATGAGTTTTAGTAATTCGTATTCGGTTTATACAGTAAGCCGAGGTGAATATGAGGATACTATTACGGTAAAGGGTTGTCTTTTCAGAGAACAGACACTTATTAATTCACCTATCAACGGTTTTTTAGATTGCAATGCAGCTGAAAATACACGTGTTTCGGCGGGTTCCGAAGCTGCGGTAATTTACAATAAAGAATTAGACAACGAGATAAGTGCTAAAATACGAAAAATTGATTCGGAAATATCGGCACTTAACAAAAATAAAATTAAAGATACTTCCTATAGCTATAACAGCAGTAAATCAAACCGACATTTTGCAGACGAAATAAAACAGGCGGTTTCTTATGGTTATTCAAAAGACTTTTCCGGCATAACCGAAGTTTCCGCTTCAATAATTAATGATATAAAACGAAAAGGAGTTTCAGATGATACCAAAGATAAGGAAAGCATTGATACCTCTGTATTGTCCGAACTTAAAGCTCAGCGTGATAAAATTATAGCTGAAAATAATATTCAAAGTACTCCGCTTATCGCCGAGGTTTCCGGCGTATTTTCTTCAAAAATAGACGGACTCGAAGAGAGTCTTGGCATTGATAAGCTTACCGGATTAAAACCATCTTATATAAATGAGATTTACAATAAAAATATATCTAATGAAACATCTGTTGAAGCAGGAAAACCGGTCTGCAAAATAATTAATAATTTTGAATGGTATCTTGCGGCAAGTATTCCTACCGAAAAGGCGGCTTTGATTTCTGTAGGGCAGGACGTAAAGCTCAGAGCCGACGGTCAGGTTTCGGATTC
>CAMCUJ010000007.1 GCA_945878965.1 uncultured Clostridia bacterium | reverse complement strand
TAATATTGTAGTACCTCATAACATCTAAAAATATACAATCCTCAGCGGACAGCAATTGCTCTCACACGGGCGAACACAGTTCGCCCCTACCAATCAAGCAATGTCAAGTTTTAGTTGTTGCAAGGTAGTAGGGGACGTCGTCGAGGGCGTCCCGTGCGGCAGCATAATAAATATACCCACTTAAATATTAAGGTATGGCTGAGCAAAATATTCCAAACCATACCTTATTCTTTATTTTAATTTTTATCTGTCAGCTTAAATTAAGCCGCCGGCTGAAGCTGTGCCATAACGCTGTCGTAAAATGCACCGGAAATATCATCAAGAGCAGCTCTGTCAAGCTCGGAAAGCTTCAAAAGAGCACCTTCATTATCTCCTGCATTGTGCATCTCCCATGCCGTTTTAATTATATCAAGCTTAATGCGGTAATCTTCAAAATCCGATGCCGCAGTCATATTCTTTTCATTCTGCTTTTTAAGCTCATAGTTATCATTTGTAAGCTGTGCAAGCTGAGCTTGAATTGACTCTATCTCGGTCTGATTTTTTGTAATCTCACTTTCATACATATCCGCTCTGTTCTCCGACATATAAGCTATAAGCACTATAATTACCGCCGCAACAAGCATTATAATCGCATACGAGAACAGCTTTTTCCTTTGCTCCTGCATAATATTTCAATCCTTTCAAAACCGCAAAATTAATTAATGTTTGCAACCCGATTTAACACACATATCCCGAAATATTTATTTCTGAATTTCAAATAACAGTCTTTCCAAATCCTCATCGGAATAGTATTCAAATTCTATTTTGCTCTTTTTAGCACCCTGAATAATTTTAACCTTGGTACCGAATCGCTCCGAAAGCTTTTTTTCAACCTCAAGAAGGTATCCCGAATGTCTTGCTGTCGGCTGACGTTTTTTTCTCGGCTTTGTCTTTCCGAGAGATGCAACCAATGCCTCTGTCTGTCTTACATTAAGACCCTCCTCAACTATATGCTTTGCAACCTCAAGCTGAAGATTTTCTTCTTTAATTCCAAGAATAGTCTTTGCATGACCCTGAGATAATACCCCGTCAATTACCATCTGCTTTACATCATCAACCAAATTATTAAGTCTTAATGAATTTGCAACAGCACTTCGGCTCTTTCCCACCTTGTCGCTTATCTCCTCCTGAGTAAGCCCAAAGGTTGAAATAAGTCTTTTATAACCCTCTGCTTCTTCTATAGGATTTAAGTCCTCACGCTGAAGATTTTCTATAAGAGCAATTTCAAATTCATCAACCTTACTATAGTTTTTGATAATTGCCGGAATTTTTTTAAGACCCGCAAGCTTTGATGCTCTCCATCTTCTCTCTCCTGCAATTATGGTATATGTACCGTTCTGATTATCACGCACAAGTATTGGCTGAAGTACGCCGCGGTTTTTTATCGACTCTGCAAGTGCTTCAAGCTTCTCTTTATTAAAATTTCGTCTTGGTTGCTCATGGTTTGGCTCAACATCTATTATTTTAAGCTCTACCACCGCTCCGTCTATAGCCTTTACAATATCCTTAGTGCTTGTAAGGTCAAAGCTTTCTTTATCATCTGTCGAAAACAACGTATCGAGTCCTCGTCCGAGTCCTTTATTTTTAGACATAGTCTTTCCACCTCGTCAGTTCTATCTGTTTTTCTGTATTATCAATATGTAAATTCCGCTACGAATTTTTAGCTATAACCTCTTCCGCAAGAAGAAGATAGCTTTCCGCACCCTTTGAGCCTTTGTCATACTCAATTATAGGTTTGCCAAAGCTCGGTGCCTCGGAAAGTCTTACATTCCTCGGAATAAGCGTCGGATACATTTTTTCGCCGAAGAACTCCTTTACCTCCTCAACAACCTGAATTGAAAGATTGGTACGTGAATCATACATTGTAGGAAGCACACCCTCAATTTCAAGCTCCGGATTAAGCTTTTTCTTTATAATTTTCAGTGTATTCATAAGCTGACTGAGTCCCTCAAGCGCATAATACTCACACTGAATAGGTATAAGCACAGAATCTGCCGCTGTGAATGAATTTATAGTCATAAGACTGAGCGACGGAGGACAATCTATTATTATAAAGTCATAATCATTCTTTATTTCAGCTATGGAATTCTTTAAGGAATACTCTCTCTGCTCCGTATCCGCAAGCTCAAGCTCCGCTCCGGCAAGATTTATATTCGACGGACATATGTAGAGATTTTCAAACTCGGTCTTTATTATAACCTCGCTCATAGCCGTATTATTTATCAGACAATCATAAGTAGAAATCTCAATCTCCCTGTTATTTAAGCCTAAACCGCTTGTAGAGTTACCCTGCGGATCGGAATCAATAAGAAGAGTTTTCTTTCCGAAATGTCCCAAACACGAACTTAAATTAACCGCCGTAGTCGTCTTTCCGACTCCGCCTTTTTGATTTGCAACCGCTATTACCTTTCCCATACGGACTTCCTTTCCTTACTTGTCAGCATTTCCTTAAAAATTGTTTCACTCGCAAAATTTAACGAAGCCTATAACCGCTTCGTTTAAATTTTATTTTACATTATCTTATTATATTTATAGTATAAATTTTATTTGATATTTTGTCAATAGAAAAAGAATAATTCGTCTATAAAATTAAAGAGCATATTTATCACAATATATTTAAGAGTAAAGCATATCGGCTATATATGCTTTACTCCATATGAAGAACTTTTACCTCTCTTTAAAATCCGTCAAACAATGAAATTTGACTGCTTTCGCTCATACCGTCAAGACAGCCGTTTTCCTTAAGAACCTCAATCGCGCTCTTGTTAATCTTTGCACGGTTTTTCATATCCTCCTGTGATAAGAACTCGCCGTCCTCTCTCGCCTTTGCAATATTCTTAGCCGCCGCATCACCCATTCCCTGAAACGCATTAAGCGGCGGAAGTATCTTTCCGTCCACCTTTTTAAACTTTACAGCATCGGATTTATAAATATCAACAGGCAAAAACTCAAAGCCTCTTTTATACATCTCATAGCATATCTCCATAATGGTATAAAGACTCTTTTCCGTCGCACTGAGATCGCTCTTTACCTCAAGCCTTCGCATCTCATCTTTAAGCTTTTTCTCGCCCTTTGCCATAACCGCCGCATCAAACAAATCCGCTCTTACAGTAAAGTACGCAATATAAAAATCTATCGGATAATGCACCTTAAAATATGCAACTCTGAACGCCATCATAACATAAGCTGCAGCATGCGCTTTAGGGAACATATACTTAATCTTTTTACACGAACCGATGTACCAGTCCGGAACATTATTCTCACGCATAGCAGCTTCGTATTCCTCCGGAAGTCCCTCCTTTGCAGCTCTTCCCTTTCTTACAAACTCCATAATCTTAAATGCAAGACTCGGCTCAACACCCTTAAGTATAAGATAAGTCATAATATCATCACGAAGACCTATAACCTCGGAAAGCGTTGCAATCTTATTCTTAACCAATTCCTGTGCATTGTTAAGCCAAACATCGGTTCCGTGAGAAAGTCCCGCAATTATGACAAGCTCGTAAAACGTTGTCGGTGATGTATCAACCAGCATCTGCCTTGTAAACGACGTACCGAACTCCGGAACACCGAACGTTCCGACCTTGCTGTTTATGTCCTCGGGAGTTACGCCGAGCGCCTCAGTACCCGAAAATATACTCATGGTCTCAGGGTCGTCAAGCGGAATTTTTGTTGCGTCAAGTCCCGTTAAATCCTCAAGCATTCTGATTGTGGAAGGGTCATCATGACCGAGTATATCAAGCTTTAAGAGGTTATCGTGTATTGAATGGAAGTCGAAATGCGTTGTAATTATATCCGAATCCTTTTTATCCGCCGGATGCTGAATAGGACAGAAATCGTGAATGTCAAGATGCTTCGGGCATACAATAATTCCGCCAGGATGCTGACCTGTGGTCTGCTTTACTCCCTCAAGTCCTCTTGCAACTCGCCTTATCTCGGAAATCGGAACTATCATTTCTTTCTTCTCATAATATTTCTTTGCATAGCCTATAGCCGTATTCTCGGCAATAGTGCCTATAGTTCCGGCTTTAAATACGTGCGTTTCGCCAAACAGCTCACCTACATATTTATGTGCGGTTGCCTGATATTCACCCGAAAAGTTAAGGTCGATATCGGGAACCTTATCACCCTTAAAGCCGAGGAAGGTTTCAAACGGAATATTAAAGCCGTCCTTTATCATAACCTCTCCGCACTTATCACACTTCTTATCCGGCATATCTATTCCTATGTTGTATTCACCATGCTCAAAGAATATACTTTCCTTGCATTTCGGGCAAATATAGTGCGGACAAAGTGCATTAACCTCGGTAATTCCCGAAAGGAACGCAGCAAAAGACGATCCTACCGAACCTCGCGAACCTACCAGATATCCGGCTTCATTCGATTTTTTAACCAGCTTATGTGCAATTATATACATAACCGAATATCCGTATTTTAAGATACAGTCAAGCTCACGCTCCATTCTCTCCTCAACAACAGGCGGAAGCTTTTCGCCGTAAATCTCCTTTGCCCTTTTGCGGCACATATCAAGCAAATCCTGCTCTGAATTTTCAATAGTCGGAGGATACGAGCCGTCCTTAAGCGGAATTACATCATCAATCATATCCGCTATCATATTCGGATTTTTAATTACTACCTCGTATGCCTTATCTTCGCCCAAATAGTCAAACTCCGCAAGCATTTCCTCAGTATTTCTGAAATACAAGGGCGCCTGCTCATCTGCGTCACTGTAGCCCTGCGCCCCCTGAAGAACACGTCTGTAAACCTCGTCCTCAGGGTTTAAGAAATGAACGTCACAGGTAGCCGCAACAGGAATGCCCAGCTTTTCGCCAAGCCTTACGATACTGATATTATTTTGGATAAGCTCTGCTTCATTCTTAACCATACCGTTTCTGAGCATAAATTCATTGTTTCCGAGAGGCTGAATTTCAAGATAGTCATAAAACCTTGCTATACGCTCAAGAGCGGCATCGTCCTTCTTTTCAAGAACCGCCTTATAAAGCTCGCCCTGTTCACACGCCGAGCCTATAATAAGTCCCTCGCGGAATTTTTCAATGACCGAACGAGGCATTATAGGACGCTTATGGAAATATTCAAGATTAGACCTTGAAATAAGCTGATACATATTCTTAAGTCCAACCTGATTTTTCGCAAGTATTATTATGTGAAACGGTCGTCTTGCCTTTATAGCATCATTTATATCAATCTTTTTATACTTGCCTTCCTCACGTCCCTTAACTATCATATCAATGAATTTAAGGAAAATTTCAGCTGTAGCCGTAGCATCGTCAACCGCTCTGTGATGATTTTCAAGACTGACTCCAAGCCTTTCGGCAATTATATTAAGCTTGTGCCTCTTTTCATTCGGATATAACGCTCTTGAAATTTCAAGCGTGTCAAGAATCTTGTTTGAAAATTCAAGTCCGAGTCTTTCAGCCTTCGCCGATATAAAGCCCGTATCAAACGCCGCATTATGGGCAACTACAATGCAGCCTGCGCAAAATTCCAGAAACTGCGGAAGAACTGTATCTATTGTCGGGCAGTCCTTAACCATATCATCGCTTATTCCCGTAAGCTCTGTTATATTGTATGGAATTTTCTTCTGAGGATTAATAAGCTGTGCAAATTTATCTGTAATTTTTCCGCCCTCAATTTTCACCGCTCCGATTTCGGTTATTTCCTCAGTATTCTTTGAAAGTCCGGTAGTTTCTATATCAAATACTACATAGCTTTCGGAAAACGGCTCATCGGGTATTTCATCAAGAAGATTTTCTTCATCGTTTATGTAATATCCCTCAACACCGTATAAAACCTTGAAATCAGGATTATCCTTGCGTACACCCTTAAGTGCTTTGTACACCTCGGGATATGCCTGTGCTACGCCGTGGTCGGTTATGGCAATAGCCTTATGTCCGAATTTTGCCGCAAGCTTAACTGCGTCCTCGGCATTCACAACAGAGTCCTTTGCACTCATTTTGGTATGCAGATGAAGCTCCACTCTCTTTTCTTCAGAGTTATCCTCTCTCGCCTTCTTCTTATCAAGAGTTTCAATAGACTTAACTATGAATACATTCATCTTCGCATACTCGTCAAACTCCATACTTCCCTTAATTCTCAGCCTGTTTTCGTTCTTTATAACCGAACGTGCTCCCGCTAATTTTTCGGTTCTTCCGAACATTTTACAGCCCATTGCCCAGTTTCCGTCCTCGATATCAAAGGTAATGCTTGAGTTGCCTGTAGGCTTACCGCCCTTTACAAAATCCTTAGTCTCACAGGTGAAAATTTCACCCTCAGCAATACATTCACCTACATTCTCGTTTATTGAGGAGATAGGAACGGCAGCACCCTTAATAGGTGATCCGTAAACAAGTGTTCCGGCTTTTATTTCTGCGTTCTGAGCCTTAGAAGCTGCCCCGCCGTCCGAATTTGAGGAAGGCATACGAACTATATTGGATTTTTTGACTGCCTCTGCCTCAAGCTCATTTTGACGGGAAAAATAATCCTCATCACTTCCGCAGTCGTTTATCACCACTATTTCGGGAGTAATTCCAAGCTCCTCCTTAAGAGTTGTACTTATAAATTTAATTCCTCCGCTCCGCTCAAGAGTTTCACGTCCGCAGCAAACACCCTCAAGCTTAAAAATATTATCCTCCAAAGTTGCATAGCTGTTAGACATAAATGCACGGCATGCACCGTATTTTTGAAACAACGAATATAACAAGCCGTTATAATATTCGGAATTAAACTCAACTCTGCCATTATAGCTTAAGTGTATCTCCATATCATTAAGGCCATACACTCTTTTAGCCATATCAACAAATGAAAACAATTCCTCCTTATCAATAAGCGACTCAGGCTCAATATACGCCCGAACCGATTTTTTATCAATATCCAAATCAATACGGCTGATTTCAGAACGTTCAAGCTGCTTTGCAAGCTCTTCCGTAACACTCACCGCACTGAATATATCAAGTATACTTTCGCCCATAAGTTTTCCTTTCGATTAATTAAATCATTTTCGGGCGAACACAGTTCGCCCATACACCCACAATTAATGCACTCGGTCGGATATGGAATCCGCCCCTACTACCTTGCAACAACTAAAACTTGACATTGCTTGATTGGTAGGGGCGAACTGTGTTCGCCCGTGTGAGAGCAATTGCCGTCCACTGAGGATTGTATATTTTTAAATGTTATGAGGTAGTAGGGGACGGCGTCGAGGGCGTCCCGTGCAGTAGTAGTTGTCGCTGTCGGCGCAGCCGACTGAGAATGCTTCATTACGCCGACTCGTTGTCGGCGTGGTAATGCGACCGCTGTCGCCAAGGGACATTCCGTCCCTTGACCCTACTTGCCATCGCTTAGATTTTTTCAATCTCGGCAAGCAGTCTGTCAATAACCTCATTCTCGGGAATTTTACCCACAATCTCGCCGTGCTTAAACATAACCGCACAGCCATCACCGCCGGCAATTCCTATATCCGCATCCTTAGCCTCGCCCGGTCCGTTTACAACACATCCCATAACCGCAACCTTCAAAGGCTTATTAATATTCTTAACCGCCTCATTAACCTTTTTTGCAATATCAATAAGATTAATTCTGCACCTTGCACATGTCGGACATGATACAACCTCAATGCCCTCATAGTATCCCAGTGCCTTAAGTATGTTTCTGCCTGCATCCACCTCGTAAATAGGATTATCGGTAAGCGAAACTCTGATGGTATCACCGATTCCGTCCGCTAAAAGCGAGCCTATGCCGATTGAGGACTTAACAATTCCAAGCTCAGAGGTTCCTGCCTCCGTAACTCCGAGATGAAGCGGATAATCAAACGCCTGACTTGCAAGACGGTAAGCCTCTATCGTCTTTTTAACACTTGATGCCTTAAGCGAAATTACTATATCATCAAAATCATATTTGTTTAAAATCTCAATATGTCTTTTTGCACTTTCAAGCATAGCCTCAGGAGTCGCACCGCCGTATTTTGCAAGCAGCTCCTTTTCAAGTGAGCCGCCGTTTACACCTATTCGTATCGGAATTTTTTTCTCACGTGCCGCCTTTGCAACCATTCCCGCTCTTTCCTCGCTGCCGATATTTCCCGGGTTAATTCTTATCTTGTCTATTCCGTTTTCAATACATATAAGCGCAAGCTTATAGTCAAAATGTATATCCGCAACTATAGGAAGCTTTGTATTTGCCTTAATTTTTTCAATCGCTCTTGCACTCTCCTCATCGGGAACTGCAACCCTTACTATATCACAGCCCCTTTCGTGAAGCTCGTTTATCTGTTCTATACATTCATCAGCATTCTTTGTAGGCTTAGTCGTCATCGACTGAACGGCTATCTTTTCTCCTCCGCCTATAGTAACCTCACCTATTTTCACTTTCCTTGACATATAACGCTCCGCCTTTCCTAAGTCTACTCTTATTTTAACAAACTGCCGCTCTATTTTCAATAGCAATTATAAATTTATTTTTTATATACTAATATTACTTTAAATTTTCCTCAAAAATTTTAGAAAAATATATGCATAGTTACTTATTGTATGTAGACTTATTGTATTCATATTGCTTATACTAAATGTTAGAGGTGTTACCTACTATGGATATTATTAAAGTATTTGGATCAAATGTTCGCAAATACCGAACCAGACTTGGTTTATCGCAAGAAGCATTTGCAGAAAAATGTGGAATGCATCGTACTTATATAAGTGCTATAGAATGTTTTAACCGAAGTATCTCTTTGGAAAACATCCAAAGAATTGCAGAAGCTTTAGAAATTGAGACTTATAAGCTTTTTCTCGAAGAAGAAATACACTAGAAAGGAATGATATAATGGCTGTTAATATGAATAATGAAGAAATCGGTATATCCGCCGAGGTCGCAATTGCAGACACTTTTAATGTTTCTATAAACGATGCATACAGACTTAGAGCCAAGTCATCAATAATAGATTATTTTAAGGAAATTAATCTTGCTGATATTTTTGCACAGGAAGGTATTCCAATTCCTATAAAGCACATTGCCGAAGGACAAAATCCTATTGATTTTATTCTGAAAGATAATAAAAGTTTATCTGTTAAAACAAATCAAAATGATATTGGCAGAGCCGCACCTCAAATAATCGGTCAACCCACCAGTATTACTTATTTTAAATATTTAAAAGAAAATGTTTTCCCTGATTTTGATATTGAAAGCTATTTCAAAGAACATAAAATGGAGGATAATTATCAAAACAGAGCCAACATTTTTAAAGAAATATCTATTAATTATATAGATAAAATGATAAATGAATATTGGAAAAATATTTTTGATTGTGACTACTTAATTCTATTTTATAATATTGTTTTTCGAGACGGAAGTTTTCATGATAGACCTTTATATAAAGTGTTTAATAAATATGATAAATTTCCTAATTGGAATAAAAACAAATTCTCATTCACACAAACTGTCGAAACATGGAAAGAAAGTTGCACTCTAAAATATGACAATATAAGCATAGGAAATTTTCAAGCACATAATAATAGAGATTGTTTCAAATTTCGTTTTAATATGAAAGGTATAATGGAACTGATAAATACCGGAAAGATATAAAGCAAAAGGTGAAATAGCTTCGTTCTATTTCACCTTTTTAAATACCATTATATATTCATGTTTAAAAATATAAAAATCACTTGCTAAAGCGCGGTATCTCCATATTGCCTTTTGATTAGATTTTCCTTTTGTGTCTTCAAAATTTTTTACTATAATAGCTTTTAATTTATAATCACGTTTAATAAATAAATTCATACAATAGAACCCAAGAGGTACTATTTCACCATTTGCATATTTATCTCCGATAACAAGTGCACAATATCGATTTTTTTCAAGATATTTGCAAGTATTATCTATTACATCACCAAAATTATTTAAAAATTCATCTAAACTATTTGAATTTGAAAGATCATTTGGATTATCTGAAAATTTAATAATATCCCAATACGGCGGATGAAAAATTACAAATTGAACATTATTAATCATTTCTTTGTTTAAAATTTGTTGAACATCAAAAGTTCTACTATCACCAATACATATTCTTCCGGAACAAATCTCATTTTTTTCTATAATAACACGTTGATGTGCTTCTTTTGCAACCTCCTGCTGCAATTCAATACCTATAGAATTTCTTCCTAGGCGCTGAGCTTCAATAATAGAAGTTCCGCTTCCCATAAAGGGGTCCAATATCCAATCTCCTTTTTTAGTATATCTCTTCAACAATTGATTAGGAATTTGAGGAACAAAATTTCCATGATATGCTCCGGAATGAACGCCGGAATTATCGCGTTTATCAATCAGCCATAAAGTATCGGTATATATATCAGAGTATTTTTTCCATTCTTTTGGATTCAAATCATTGTATTTTGCCATAACATCATTACACCACGCTTTTATTTAATTAAGCAATGAAGATACTCAGTTGTCGAAGATGCCTTATGCTTTCTGTTTTCTTCTTTGTCTGCTTTAAATCTATGATACTCAGTGGTGAAAACTTCATATTTACCATATTGACTCATTATATTTTTTATAGTATCCAAAGACATTAATCCTTCGTTATTATAACTTAAGAATATATATTTAAATTTGGCATTTGCCAACAAATCATCAAACACTTTTTCAACCGTACGTTTAGAACAAAATGCACTTTTTTGAGACGAATACTCTCGCAAACCGGTTTTACCCTTGAGAATTGGATTATCATATCGTGATATAGTTTCTAATACATGATAATTTGTACAATATTGACGTGCGTTATAAGGAGGATCAAGATATAATATATCACCTTTAATTTTAAATACAAGTTCATTAATATCTTCGTTATATACCAGCCCATTTGAATTTCCCTTAATAATAGGCAAAAGTTCAAGTTCAAACTGCTTAGCAGCAGATTTTTTTATATGCTTTAAAAAAGCACCATAAACTGATGCAGTATTTGCATATTTATCTATTGAATTGATTAAACTTGCTAAATAATAATAATATTGAGCAGTTGATATTTCTCCCTTATTGTATAATAGTTCTATCTGCATCCTGATTGCATCGCATTTTTTCCCGTTATAGTCCGTGAAATAATTTCTTTCGCTGCCCGAACCTAAACAATAATTATTATATACAAAACCTTCTTGCCCTTGTAATGAATTAAAATATTCTAATAGGGAATCATCTATAAAATCATTATTTTCAATAAAATGCTTGTTCATAACATAACTATAATATTGAATATCATTAGCAATTACTTTGCAACCTTTTTTTTTAAACGTTGATCCTACTACGCCCGTTCCTGCAAATAAATCAGCAAAAGTATACTCATCGCATTCATTATAATCAATTACCGATAAGATGCTTTCCTGTAAAAAATCTATTAGCGATAATTTTGATCCTATATAGTTCATTTATTTTCCTCACCTATGGTTAAATTGTCTATCCAAATAAAATATTTTTAATAATTATATCATATTTCAACATAAAAAACAATACCTTATTATTTTAAATAATATAATAAAAATACTATCACTAATAAAGCTAAAAATTTCCTCAATGTTTTGAAAATTATTGACTTTTACTATTTAGTATATTATAATGTAAATATGGCTGAACTAAATATATACAGCCTAAAAAAATTTTTAAAGTTAGGTGGTATGATTTATGAAAAAATTCATCTCATTCTTGGTTGCAGCGGTTTTTACATTAAACCTATGCACAGCGCTTGTTTTTGCAAATGAGCTGGATTACACAGACAGGTTTATTGATATTCTTTATACCGATATGCTTAAAGGCTCATATGATGGTACAATGAGCATTAAAAACAATAACTCATGGGAATTTATCGACGAGCTTATAAAGTCGGAAGAAAACAATAATTCCTACAATACAGGTATGTCACAGCTTTTTGACCCCGTAGATATAAAGGCGCTCGCTGAAAGCACGGTTAATCTTGACGGTACTGTAAAGGCGGATTATAATATTTCCGAAAACTATGATAAAATTCAGATGTATGCCGCTCTAACCCTTAATAAACCGTTGGTGTTAAGCGATACCCTTTCATTTTCTGTCGATACTGCTCTTGAAATGTATATGGACGCTGATTTTTCAGACCTTAAAAATCCGGTTTATAAGCTTACAATGAAGTATCCTATAAATAAGAAATATATCTATATAGATTACTCTAAGGTTTTAAAGCAAACTCTTTCACAGCTTCCGGATTCAGAGATAAGCGAGGAAATTGTATATTCCGCAATTAAAACCTATATGGACAGCTTAATTAAGGCAGCAAAGGCTTCATATAAGAAAAATGCAACGGTAACCTATTCAAACAGTACATATACAATGAAAATGGACGATAAAGGCTTTAAGAGCTTTATGTTTGATATTTTTGACACAGTCCTTAATTCAATGGATATCGTTAAGTTTATGTCACTTGAATCAGAAAATTTTGAAGAAGATTTAGCTGAAATGAAAAAAGCTTTTGAAGACTTCAAGCTTTTAGCTGAGAAAATAACTATACTCGGTGAAGGCGGTTACACAATCTCATGTAAAATGGATAATAACAATAAGCCTTGCGAAATGACTTCGGCAATTGATATTTCCCTAAACCTTTACGATATAGCAACTGTTTTCGGACTTACGGATATGGCGGCTGACCTTTCTGATATCGGCAGAGGAAAATGCGGTATAAGCATCAATGCAAATCAAAACTACAAGCTTTCAAATATAGGCAATGATATAGCTATAAACTATCCTGTTCTATCAAACGAAAACTCTGTAGACCTTGCAAAGCTTATGGAGGAAGAGCTTACAAAAGAAAATGATTATAATTACACACATAATCAGAACTACTTTTCAGCAACCTATGACGGCTACAGAGTAGAACAAAACGGTGAAACATATCTTCCTGCAAGAGCATTTGCTTATAGTTTCGATTATTCAAATGATAATATAATGGTTAATAACGGGATAGTCACAATTATTGCACCGAAAGACAGCATTTTGCCTTTCAATACTTTATCATTCTACGAAAACGGAAATTCATTATTTGTAGACGGTCAGGAGTTCTGGCTTGAACATCCTACATTTGAGGCAGACGGTATAACATATCTTCCTCTATGTGCTTTAAGAATTATAAATATAGATGTTACAAGGATATCAACCTCCCATAACTATGATATCGCTACGGATACTACTTATGTCAGCACACGTTTCTATGCGAATTTAATGGAATAACAAATAAAATTTAAAAACATTCACCCGTCTGAACCGTAATTGTTTCAGACGGGTATACTTTAATATATGAAAACACTTAATTACAGAAAGGAATATCATTATGGAAAATTTCACATTTTGCAGTCCGACAAAAATAATATTCGGAAAAGACGCTGAGCTTAAGGTTGGTGAAGAATTAAAGTCCTATAACTGCAAGGTACTTCTTCACTACGGCGGCGGAAGCATTAAAAAAAGCGGACTCTATGACCGTGTCAAAGCATCACTTAATGAAAACGGCATAGATTACACAGAGCTTGGCGGAGTTCAGCCAAACCCTCGTCTTTCGCTTGTTCACAAGGGAATAGAAATATGTAAAAAAGAAAACATCGGTCTTGTGCTTGCAGTCGGCGGCGGAAGCGTTATAGACTCATCAAAGGCAATTGCACTCGGCACACTTTACGATAAGGACGTATGGAACTTCTATGATGGAACAGACGTTCCGACAAAATGTCTGCCGGTAGCCACAATTCTTACAATTCCGGCAGCAGGCAGTGAGTCAAGTCCAAGCACTGTAATTACAAACGAAGAAAAGGCGCTTAAATACGGACTTACAACTCAGCTTGTACGCCCTGCGTTTTCAATTCTCAACCCTGAGCTTATGTACACACTTCCAAAGTATCAGATAGCCTGCGGTGCGGCTGATATTTTAGCGCATCTGTGCGAACGCTACTTTACAAATTCAAAGGGCGTAAGCCTTAACGACAGACTTCTTGAGGCAACAATGAAGGAAACCATTATTGCTGCCGATAAAATTATAAACGGCGAGCCTGAATATTCGGACTGGGCAACCCTTGTATGGTGCTCGACAATGGCACATAACAACATTCTCGGAGTCGGAAGAATTCAAGACTGGGGCTCACACGCAATTGAGCATGAAGTAAGTGCAATTTACGATATAGCACACGGAGCAGGTCTTGCAATAGTTATGCCGTCATGGATGGACTACGTTAAGAATAACGATATAAGCCGCTTTGCAAAATTTGCGGTAAACGTCATGAATGTTGATAACAATTTCTTTAATCAATCAGAAACTGCCGATATGGGAATTAAAGCGTTCAGAGGCTTTATGCAGTCAATCGGACTTCCGACAACCTTAAAAGATGCCGGTATTCCAAAGGACAGAATTGAGGAAATGAGCATTAAATGCTTCCGTGACGGCAATCGAAAGGTAGGACAGTTTGTAAATCTTACACAGCAGGCGGTTAAAGAAATTCTTGAGAATTGTGCTGAATAATATTCAGTATTATTAACGATTAAATTTCAAACCCTAATAAGGAGAATGATAAAATTGAAGCTTATATCATGGAATGTAAACGGAATTCGTGCGTGTATAGAAAAAGGCTTTAACGATGTATTCAAAAACCTTAATGCCGATATATTCGCACTTCAGGAAACAAAAATGCAAGAGGGACAGGCTGATATTTCACAAAGCGGCTACGACTTATATTTAAACAGCGCCGAAAGAAAAGGATATTCGGGAACGGCTGTATATTCAAGGCTTAAACCGCTTAATGTGACGTTTGGAATGGATAACTTCCCCGACAACGAGGGCAGAATTATAACTCTTGAGTTTGACGAATTCTATTTTGTAACCTGTTATACGCCAAATTCGCAAAACGAGCTTAAACGCCTTGATTACCGTATGGAATGGGAGGATAATATCCGCCGTTATTTATGTGAATTAGACAGCAAAAAGCCTGTTATATACTGCGGCGATTTAAATGTTGCACACAAAGAAATCGACCTTAAAAACCCTAAGACCAACCGCCAAAATGCAGGCTTTACAGACGAAGAAAGAGAGAAGATGACCACTCTTTTAGATTCGGGCTTTACAGACAGCTACCGTTTTCTTTATCCCGATGAAACCGGAGTTTATTCGTGGTGGAGCTACAGATTTAATGCCCGAAAGAATAATGCCGGATGGCGAATTGATTATTTCATTGTGTCGGACAGAATAAAGGATAAAATAACTTCGGCAAAAATTCATACCGATATACTTGGCTCCGACCATTG
>CAMCUJ010000006.1 GCA_945878965.1 uncultured Clostridia bacterium | reverse complement strand
ACCATCTTAATTCCATTATATTTTTGACCCCCACTATTGACAAAGAGCCTTTTTTAATTATTAATTATTCATTGAATTTAGTTTTGTGCAATAGCCTCGAACTGAGGTTTAAGTGCCGGATAGAGGTTCTTATAAACCTGATAATATTTCTCATATGTCTTAACATTTTCTTCGATTGGAGGCATAGAAGATGTAACTGAAATTGCCATATCGCAAGCCTCAGGAACACTGCTGTATATACCTGCACCGACTCCGGCAAGGATTGCAACACCTAATGCTCCGCCTTCTGATGAGTTAATGGTATTTATGTTGCAGCCGAACATATCAGCCTGCATTTGACGCCATAGCTTACTCTTTCCGCCGCCGCCTGATGCTCTTACCTCAGATGCTGTAATTCCCATTTCCTTTATGATTTCCATACAATCCTTAAGGCTGTATGAAACACCCTCCATTACCGCACGAAGCATTGAAGTTTTGTCGTGCTTTGCGGAAAGTCCGAAGAATACACCCTTTGCGTTAGCGTCAAGATGAGGAGTTCTCTCACCCATAAGATACGGAAGATACATTAAACCGTCACAGCCGGCAGGAATTCTCTCTGCCTGCTTATCCATAAGGTAATAAGGGTCAACGCCCATACCGTCCGCAGTTTCCATCTCAGCACGGCAGAAATTATCTCTGTACCATTTCAATGAAAGACCGGCACCCTGAGTTACGCCCATAACGTGCCATTTGCCCGGAACTGCGTGACAGAATGTATGTACTCTGCCAAGCTTATCTATTTCTACATTGTCCATATGAGCGAAAACAACACCCGATGTTCCGATTGTTGAAGAAATTATACCGGATTTTACAATACCGTTTCCAACCGCACATGCTGCCTGGTCGCCGGCACCGCCTACTACAATTGTTCCGACCTTAAGACCTGTAGCCTCTGCCGCTGACTTTGTGATTGTTCCCGTAACCTCACAGGACTCATACATCTTGCCAAGGAAGCTCTTGTCAATTTCAAGCTTTTCAAGAACCTCGTCAGACCAGCATCTGTTCTTAATATCCATAAGCTGCATACCGCTGCCGTCCGATACCTCGGTTGCAAATTCGCCTGTAAGCATATATCTTACATAATCCTTTGGTAAAAGGATTTTATCTACCTTTTCATATATTTCAGGCTCGTGGTTCTTAACCCACATAATTTTTGATGCGGTAAAGCCGGTAAGAGCAGGATTCGCCGTAATCTCAATAAGACGCTCAGCACCTATTTTGTTTGTGATTTCAATACATTCCTGACCTGTTCTCTGGTCGCACCATATAATAGATTTTCTTAGTACGTTTCCGCCCTTGTCAAGAAGAACAAGACCGTGCATCTGACCCGAAAGACCAACGCCCTTAACGTCCTCGGGATTTACGCCCGATTTGTGAAGAACTGCTTTAATGCTGTTTGCTGTAGCATTCCACCAATCAAGAGGTTCCTGCTCTGCCCAGCCTATCTTTTCTTGATATAACGGATATTCCTCCAGATGACTTGCGACAGAATTACCCTTTTCATCAAACAAAACGGTTTTGGTTCCGCTTGTTCCGATATCAACTCCGACTAAAAAACTCATTTTTTAATCCCCTTTCAGTAAATTTAGTAGTAATGTTATGTAATTTCTATCTTAATAAATTAAGAAATTAAATCGGCTGCTGTATTTATGAATTATTCACTCAATGCGGCAGTCCTTTATCTATAAATAACCGAAAATTTAAAATATACGGCTAAAGTATATATAATATTATTGTATCATATTTATTAAATGCTTGCAATACATTTTTGTACAATTAAATATAACTTTTTGTTTAAGGCTTGCTTTGTGAAGTTATTGTATAATTTTCATTTAAAAATGTTAAAAATTTATTAAGGAAGAATTAGAACTTACAATCCTAAATAATAGTTTTATTCTATAAAAAGGATTTATTTTTGTGAAAAATAAATGTATTTTGACAAAATATCATAAGAAAAAGACGGATTTTTTATAAAAAATTTAGGACTTGTCAAGTTGTAATATGTATAGTAAAATTAAAATGTATGTTATTTATAATTAAGTAAAAACGAAAAATGACGGAGGCTAAAGTATGGATATTTTTAGCAGTGCTATTGGGATGCTCGGCGGACTTGGAATGTTCCTGTTCGGAATGAAGATAATGAGTGAGGGTCTTGAGAAATCTACGGGCGACAAAATGAAGAGTATTATAGAAAGCCTTACAAGCAACCTTATTAAGTCGGTTATTGTCGGTGCGGTTGTTGCGGCATTAACGCAGAGCAGCAGTGCTACAACTGTAATGGTCATAGGATTTATTAATGCCGGAATGATGACATTAAGACAGGGCGTTGGAATTATAATGGGTGCAAATATAGGTACCACCATTACGGCTCAGATTTTAAGACTCAGCGGAAATGCGGCGGCAGGAACGCCTTGGTATCTTCTTATATTTAAGCCGGACATACTTGCGCCTGTTGCGTTAATTGTCGGAGCTGTTCTTATATTTACTGCCGGTAAAAAAGAAAAGCTTAAATGTGTTGGTGAGATAATAATAGGTTTTGGTATCTTATTTATCGGTATGCAAAATATGGAGGGCTCAGTAACGGCATTAAAGGAAACATATGAGCAACAGTTCCAAAATTTGTTCGCTTCGATGACAAATCCTGTACTTGGAATTTTATCGGGTGCCGGTGTTACAGCACTTATACAGTCAAGTTCGGCGTCAATCGGTATTTTGCAGGCTGTTGCGACAACGGGAGCTATAACATTTGCAGCGGCTGTTCCGATTATTATGGGTCAGAATATAGGTACTTGTATAACCGCTATTTTATCAAGTATCGGTGCAAGCAAGAACGCAAAGCGTGCAGCTTGTGTGCATTTATATTTTAACGTTATAGGAACAATTATATTCCTCGTTGTAATTTATGCGTTAAGACCGTTTATTCCGTTTTGGGATTCGTCTATTTATAAGGGTGACATAGCTAATTTCCATACAATATTCAACGTTGTAAATACACTTATACTTTTGCCGTTTGCAGGAGTCTTGGTAAAGCTTGCGAATTTAACAATCCGTTCATCGGCTGAGGAGGTTACCGGACCCGGAGCACTTCTTGACAAGCGTTTCCTTTCAAAACCGGCTGTTGCCATTTCCAACACAACAAAGGCTATGGTTGAGATGGCTAAAACTGCAAGACAGAATGTTCAGTATTGCCTTGATATGATAAAGGATGAGAATACTAATTATATTGACAATATGAAAGAGAACGAGAATACGCTTGACCAGCTTGAAATACTTCTTACAAATTATTTGACGGAAATTGCGGATACTCCGCTTAATGCGGAAGAAAACAAGCTTGTATCGGGATATTTTCATACCGTAAATGATATTGAGCGTATAGGTGATTATTGTGATAATATAGGTTCAAGTATTGGTCTTATGGTAAGTCAGAAGATAAAGTTTACCGATTACGGCAAAAAGGGACTTTCTATATTTTTTGATGCGGTTGAACATATAACAGACCTTACGGTTCAGGCATTTGAAGCCAACAGTACAGAGCTTGCCGAGAGAATTGAGCCGCTTGAGGAAGTTATAGATGATATTAAGGAAAATCTTGAAAAAGAGCATCTTGACAGACTTAAGCAGAAGGTCTGTTCGGTTGAGGCAGGCGTTGTATTTCTTGAGATACTGAGCAACCTTGAGAGAATTGCCGATCACTGTTCAAATGTCGGAGTAGCTATAATTCAGAACAAATGTGAAACTCCGAACTTTAATACTCACGAGTATTTGAAGAAAATTCATAAAGAAATGCCGGATCGCTACAGAAAGGATTATATGCACTTTAAAGAAAAGTATGCACTTCCGAAGGCAGAATAAATATTAAAATTAAAACCGCATATTTTGGGTTTATCCCAAATGTATGCGGTTCTTATTTTTTGATGCTGTTATTCCGATAATTTGATGTTATTTATAATCTTCATTTCCTCATCTGTTAATGTGAAATCGAATATCTGTGTATTTTCTTTAATTCGGCTTGGCGTCTGTGATTTCGGAAGAGGAATTATATCCTGCTGAATAAGCCATCTTAAGCAAATTTGAGCAATGCTTTTGGAATGTGCATCAGCTATTTTTTTAAGCTCGGTAAATCCGAGAGCTTTACCCCGCATAAGAGGACCCCAAGCTTCAACCTGTATATTGTTTTCTTTGCAAAATTCCACTGTTTCGGTTTGATTGTGGCAGGGGTGAATTTCAAGCTGATTTACCATAGGCATAATTTCAGCGTTTTTCATAAGCGGCTTTAAGTGCTTTGGTTTAAAGTTGCTTACACCTATGGCACGTAATTTCTTTTCTTTATAAAGCTTTTCAAATGCTCTCCACGTTTCAAGATTCAATTCCTCAAAATCGTCCTCGTGACCCTCGGGAACAGGCCAATGGATAAGATACATATCAAGATAATCAAAGCCCAAACGATTAAGACATTCATCAAATGCCTTAAGTGTGGAATTATAGCCTTGATCGGTATTCCAAAGCTTTCCGGTTACGAATATTTCATCTCGTGGTATACCGCTGTTTTTTATTGCCTGTCCGACATCGGATTCATTTTTGTAAAGTGAGGCGGTGTCAATATGGCGATAGTCTAAGTTCAATGCTTCAATTATAGAATCTTCGGCTAAGTTTCCCGTCATAAGATATGTTCCAAAGCCTATACATGGAATTTTTACTCCGTTTGATAATATATATGTGTCCTTATGGCTTTTAAGTTGATTGTTCATATTAAAATTTTCACTCCTTGTTTTTAATACTTTTAATTTATAATAACACATATATTTTTTTAATGCAATAAATTTTTATGCGGCAGGGATCGGATATAATCAAATGACGGCGAACACAGTTAGCATCTACAGATTGAATACCAATCAGAAATTGATTTTCTTAAAATATAGGTTATAACATTGACGGAGAGCGTATTTTATGGTATCATAATACTAAGCTAACAGGAGATGAAAAGTTTTTGTATATTGTAAGGGTGGGATAGAAGTATGGATTTAAAGGTTAGTGTAATTATTCCTACTTATAGAAGAAGTGAATTTTTGCAAAGGGCGATTGAGTCGGTTTTAAAGCAAAGCTATAAAAACATAGAAATAGTTATAGTTGATGATAACGGAGAGGGAACGGACGACCAGATAAAAACCGAGCAAAGCTTAAAGAATGTGTTTGGCGATGATGAACGTATAAAATATATAAAAAATAAAAAAAATTCGGGTGCGGCTGTTTCGAGAAATAACGGAATTGAGTATTCAAGCGGTGATTATATTTGCTTTTTGGACGATGACGATGTGTATCTTCCGGATAAAATAGAGGGTCAGCTTAAATTTATGACGGAAAATGACCTTGAACTTTCATTCAGTGACATAAAAATGTATGACGATAATGACAGACAGGTTGATGCAAGAATAAATTCAAGATATGTAAAGAATACGGATAAAGAAAGCTTGCTTAAAGCACATTTGATGCATCATCTGACTCCTACTGATGTATATATGTTCAGCCGCAGCGGATATAACAAGACGAGCGGATTTAAACCCGGAGCGGTTATAGGTGAAGAATACATTCTTATGCTTGAAAGTATAGAAAAGGGACTTAAGATAGGCTATTATAACAAAATAACCGCAATTCAGTATATACATAATAAGGCACGTATATCTCAGAGCGTTGATAAAATGAAAGGCGACGAGGAGATGATGCGTATTAAGGAGCAGTATTTTGACAGGCTGACGAAGCGTGAAATACGATATATAAAATTCAGGCGAAACGCAGTTTTGGTTTTCTATTTCAAGAGAAATCATAATTATCCCAAAGCGTTCGTGTCGCTTATAAAGGCGTTCTTTATATCACCTGTCGATTTTATTGTCGAAATGTTTGATATGCTCAGTAAAATTAAAAGATAGGGGTATTTTAAAATATGGGAGTGAATGGGGAAAGAGAAACAGAGGTTATAGTACTTGGAGGAATTTTTCCAAAAGGTATGGAAAAAGAGGTTCTTGAAAAAAGCAGTGCGACGCTTCCTTTTGCGGCTAATGCTCATCTTGGAAGCATAATAAAGGGTCTTGATGAGAATTTGAGAAAACCTGTTAAGATATTTAATGTTCTGCCTGTCGGTTCATTTCCGAAGCGGTACAGGGATTTATTTATAAAGGAATTTGAGTTTTCGCATACAAAAGGTGCGGATGATATAAACATAGGCTACTGTAATCTCACTCTTTTAAAGAAATGGTTTTGTGAAAGAGCGGTGCTTAGGCATATCAAAAAAGAGCTTAAGCAGGGAACAAAAAAAGGACGTGTGCTTATAATTTACAGTGTGCTTCCTATGTATTTAAAGGCGGCGAAAATTTTCAGAAAGTATTCGGAAAACAACAGGGTGTGCCTTATAGTTCCCGACCTTCCCGAATATACCGATATAGACAAAGAGGGGAAAATTCTTTTTGATATAATACGTAAATTAAGAGTAAGGCGGATAAAAAAATATCAGTCTGAGGTTGACTGTTTTGTTTATCTTGCAGAGGCTATGAAGGATTATTTTGAAGGCGAAAGACCGTATATTGTTATGGAGGGAATAAGTAATCCTAAGGAATATAACGAGCTTTTAAAAACTGAGTTTAAAAATCCGAAGCTTTTTGAGGGTGTTTTTGAAAAGGGTATAAAAAGTATAGCGTACACAGGAAGCTTTACAAAGAAATACGGGATACTTAAGCTTCTTAAAGCGTTTGAGCTTATAGAAAATCCGAATTACCGTTTGATTTTATGCGGAGCGGGAGAAGCGGAAAAAGAAGTGACGGAGGCGGCAAAGAGAGATAAAAGAATAATATATACCGGAGCCGTAACAAGAGATGAGGCGGTTAAAATTCAGTCCAAAGCAACAATTCTTGTAAATCCGAGAACGGCTGACGGGGATTATACAAAGTATTCTTTTCCTTCAAAGATTATTGAATATATGATGTCGGGGCGTCCGGTACTCTGCTTCAGGCTTCCGGCGTTTCCCGAGGAATATGACGGTTATCTTAATTATTTTGACAGCGAAAATATAAATAATATGGCAAAGGATATTATAAGGCTTTGCGAGTGTGACGAGGAAAGCCTTAAGGAAATGGGAACAAGAGGCAGAAATTTTGTTGTTGAGAATAAAAATAATGTGGCTCAGGCTGAAAAAATACTTGCATTAGTCAAGCATTAGTCAATACGTAAGCGGCGACAGCGGCGACGGCGGTCGCTTTTGCACGACGGCAACAGCAGTTGCGGAGAGTTTTAGGCAGAGCCTCAAGGTTTTGTCGGCGAAGCCGACCGAGAATAAATCATAAGGCGGTTCGTAAACCGCCGGTAAAAAAGAAGAAATGAGGAATTATGAAAAAGAAACAAATTCTTATTGCCACCTCTGCTCTTGAAACGGGCGGTGTTACAAGCAGTCTTTTGGCACTGCTCAGAAATATTGATTATGATAAATATGACGTTGACCTTATAATGTCAAGAACCGAGGGTGAATACCTTGATAGAATTCCAAGTCAGGTGAATATACTTAATCAGGCGGTAACGGAAAAAAATTATTATCTGGCAAAGCTTAAAAAGCTGATAGTTTATTTTTTCAGAGGTTATCTTTTCAGAGCATTTATGTATGATATTTATAAGAAAAAGCGTTATAAAAACGGTTGGTTTCAGATTATGTCGGGGCAGGCGCTTACATCGGTTTCAAGGAAGCTTGAAAAGAAATACGATATTGCTGTCGGATATATGGAGGGGTTTCCCGATAATTATATTGCAAAGCGGGTTAATTCCGAAAAAAAGATAGCTTATATTCACGTTGATTTCATTTTAGCCGGATTGAATCCGAAAATTGACCGTAAAATGCTCGGCGAATTTGACAGAATTGTACTTGTTTCAAATGAATGTAAGCGCTCATTTGATGCTTTGTTTCCGGAATATAGTGAGCGTTCGATTGCCATAGAGAATTTTGTGGAGATTGATAGGGTGCGTGAGCTTGCAAAGGAGGAAGTGACGGATTTTAATCCGGATAAGAGCTGTTTTAATATCGTTACGGCGGCAAGACTTAATAATTCCCATAAGGCGATATACAGAGGGGTGCTTGCCATGAAAAAGCTTAAGGATAACGGATTTAATAATGTTAGATGGTATGTATTCGGTGAGGGCGAGGACAGAGCGGAAATTGAGCGGCTTATTAAGGAAAACGGTGTTGAGAATGAGTTTATTCTTATGGGCTCACGAAGTAATGTCTATCCTTATATAAAGAAATGTGATTTGTTTGTTTTAACCTCAAAATATGAGGGAAAGCCTATAGCGGTTACTGAGGCTCAGATTCTCGGAATACCTGTTTTAGCTACGGAATACGCAGGTGCAAGAGAGCAAATAAAGCATAATGTGGATGGAATTGTTGTTGACAACTGTGATGAATTGATATATAATAAAATTATATATTTGTTAAAAAACAAAGGGGTTTTGGGGGAGCTTAGAAGAAATCTTGAAATGCGGAATTTTGATGAGTTATTGCCTGAAAAAAACCTTGAGAAGTTATGGGGAATAAATTAAGAGGATGAATTTTGGTTACGTTTAAAGAAAGTTTTTTGGAATGTAGGTGGTAGCTTGTCAGATACTATTGTTGATACAAGCTTTGGAAAACAGCTTAACACAAAAGGAAATAAGGTTTGTGAATATATATGGTATGTAATTTTTGCTGTTATATTTGCGATGTCGATATTTCCGAGTATAAATATGTATGCGGCATTACTTATAGCACCGCTTATGATATGGCTGTTTTTTTATGATGAATTTTATTTGCTTACGGCAGTTTTCTTGTTTTTCGGAGAACAGCTTGTCGTTGTTATAGGCGTTCCTATTGCAAGAATGTTCACTATTATGCTTATTGTAAAGGCTATTTTATTTGATAAGTCTAAACGTAAGCTTAATGTGTTTTTAATACCGGCTATTTTGGTTCTTGCAATGTATGCCATATTTGCACTTCCGAATGCTGATAACTCAATTACTATACGTGAATATATCGCAAAGGGTATTGAGCCTCCGTCAAGCTTTGTTCTTAATGCAAAATGGATATTTAAATACATAGTCGATTTTGCATTCCTTATATTTTTAACAAGTAAGTTTCAAGTAGACAAAAAACTGTTTCAGAGATTTTGTTTTTATATAGTTATATGTGCATTAGCTTCGGGGATTTATGGTTTCAGAGCAAATAATATTTATAACTATGTATTAGGTTATACAAATTCAGGAGAGCTTTTTGGTGTTGACAGATATATGGGCAGCTTCAATGACCCAAATTATACAGGCTTTTTTATGAATCTTGCTATATTTTTTACAATTAAGGTTCCTGAATTTAAAAATAAGATTATAAGAACGGTTGTACTTATAATGCTGTATTATTTTCTTGTTGCGTCGGGAAGTATTTCGGGAATATTGTTTAATGTTTGCGGAATGGTTGCATACATAATTTTAAGGTACAGAATGAAGTCTGTAAAGGTTTTATTTATATCCGGTGCAGCTATGATACTTGCGGTATTTTTAGTGCTTAATGTTCCGCAACTGAGGAATATGGGGATAGTTCAGAGTATGCTTACAAGAGTTGAAAGCCAGTTTTCTTCTTCCGATTCGTCCTCTATGGATACTGTGACCAGCGGAAGAGAAACGCATTGGATTCAGTATATGGATTATTATAAAAATCAAGACACGGTTAAAAAGCTATTTGGGGGAAATATCCATATGACTGCGGCGATTGATCCTTATTTTACAGAGAATTTCGGAAATGTTGCTCATCAGGCATATATTGGTTTTCTGCTTTGCTTCGGAGCGGTAGGAACGTTTTTGTTTCTGCTTAGTTTTGCAATTAAAACCGGTGTGAATCTTGTAAGCTATTTTAAATACAAGGATGATTATTATTTATTGCTCTTTATATGTTCGTTTATATGGACGTTTTATGGATTTGGTTTTGATTATTTTGCGGATTGGAGATTTATGTTATTTTACTTCTTGTAAAGTAAAATAAAGAAAGGCTGTTTGTTATGGATCTTTTAAAATATATATGGAGAAAAAGAAAATTTATAGCTATAGTAGCTGTTTTAGTTACACTTATTTATTATGGAGTAAATTGTTTTTATATATATTATTCTGAAATAGGTACTATATCGTTCATATATCCGGATTCGGAAAATGGAAGATATCCGGACGGAACACGCTTTAATATTTATGATTTGATGTCCGAAGAAGTTCTTTTGGGAACTGTTAACATTTACAATGAGAAAACCGGTAAAATCCCTATAAAATTATCGGATATTGAAAATGCTATAGTTATAGATGAAATAACACCGTATGGGATTCAGACTAAGGTTCAGAATGCGAGAAATCTTGGTCAGGATTATTCGTATTTTGCAAATGAGTACAGAGTTACCGTTTCCCCGATACAGGGCGTGTATAAGAGAAGCTTTAAGAATTTGTTCGGAATTATTCCCGATATAGATAATAAATTTCTTATTGAGTCACTTTATAAGAGTTACACGAGGTATTTTATGGACTCTCACGCAGAGATGAACATAATTCCAAAGATTACTCAGAATATAAGCTATGATGGATATGACTATGTTGAAATTGCGGATGTATTTGAAACAAGAATTAATATGTATATTACATATCTTGAAAGCAAGCTAAGAGAAAACGGCTCATACAGCTCAAAGAATACCGGAAAAAGTTTTAATGATCTTATTGCCGAGTTTAAAAATCTTAATGAAATTAAGGTTAAGAATCTTAGGTCGTTTGTATCTTCAAGTAAGCTTGCAAAGAATCCTGAGGAGTTTATAAATAAGCTTAGAGTTCAGAACGAAAGCTATAATCTTTATTATAATAAGCTTGCAGATGAGGCAGAGGCTGCAAGAACCGCTATGAATGAGTATGATCACAGCTATGTTGAAAACATAGTAATAACAGGTCAGAATGAGGAAGTCGGATTATATCAGGCAAGACCAAAAACGGCGTATGACACCATAACAAAACGAGCGCTTGATGTAGGTGTTTCTGCACAGGCAGTGCTTAAAGATATTGAAGAGAATAACAGACTTATAAATGAGTATGCCAATACTGTTATGAGTCCTGAGTCGCAAACAAGGCTGTCCAATGTTGCGGACAGGCTTGTTCTTGAAATTGAGCAGGAAAGCGAACGTTTGGTTGCACTTGCAGATGAAACAATAGCTGATTATCTTGATTCAAGATGCAGTGATTATGTAAGATTTACTTATGCGGGAAAGTCATATTTCAGTATGAATCTTCTTTTAAAGATGGCTATAATTCTTCTGCTTGCAATATTCGGTGCGATACTTTATTTGTATTTATTTGATAAGGATAAAAAGCCGGGTGTTCAGGAGATTACAGAGATACTTGGAATAAAGATTTCAAAACGTAAGATTATAGTTGATATGCTTATTAAGCTTGAGAATAAGCTTATAATTCAACGAGAAAAGAGAGTAAGGAAAAGTGCTTATAAAAATGCCAATGCAGAAGATTTGAAGTCGGGCACTCAGTCGGAGTCGGTTCCGAATTCCAAGGGATATATTGAAAGATTTTTTGAGGAACGAGAAAATAAACGTAAACTTAAGCTGAAGAAAATGCTTGAAAAAGAAGAGGAAAAAAGGGCAAAAAAGAAAAAGAATAAAAAACAAGTTGAGCTTATTTTTGATACTTCGGGTAAGGAAGAAAACGTTCATAATAATGAAGCCGGTTCGGACAACGATTACAGCATTTTAGATGTAAATAATGAGAAATCCTCAAATATCGACAGCGGCTCAATACAGAATGAGTTTTCTGTTTTATCCGATGTTCAGCCGGAGGAGATAACGGAGCTTCTTTACAGCAAAGCTTTGCCTTATGATAGTGCTGATTTGAAATCTGATACCGAAGAACTTATTGCCGAAAATGAAATTAAACCGGAAACAGTTGATTATTCTGATAGATCGGATATTGAAAATCTTGAGGAAAGTCACAGCTATGAAGACGATGACGAAATGTACGACGGCTATGAAGAGGATGATATTTATGATGATATCTATAACAGCTTATATGATGATTATTATCCGATAGACTATATTGACAATGAAGAAGAGGACGCTAAAGCTGATGATACGGTCGAAGATAAAGCTGTTGATTTAAATGTATCCGATAAAATAGTTAGAGATGCAGGAATATACGATATTTCATATACAGAAATGGATGCAGCTAAAGAGCCTAAGTTTATCGAGTTTACGGATAATGGTGTTTTGGGCGGAATGCGTCATAAAATTGATGAGATTTTAAGCAGTGAAGACTCTGTTATAGATGAACTCTTAAAAGGAAATAAGACAGATGATTTATTTGGGGGCATAGATCAGGAAAATTCTGAAAATCGTTGATTAAGCGGGGTGAAATAATTGAATATATCTGTAGTTGAAATAATTGAATATTTGAAACGGCATACAAGGCTGATTATAGTATTTGTAATTATAGCGGCACTTTTAGGTCAGGTTTATGTTGCTCAAAATCAGACCTATGTTGCGAGTATGACGCTTAAGTATACATTTGAAAATGCAGAAAAGGGTCTTAATATAAAGGGCGGAAAATTAGATGTAAATGAAATGATATCTCCGGCGGTAATAGAGAAGGTAATATCATCTTTAAAATTAAATGTAAGTGTTGAACAGATAAGAAGTGCTATAACTATTTCACCTCTTATTGATGCCACAACAAAGCAGAAGATGCAGGCACTTGCTGAAAAAGGTGAGGATTTTGAGTATTATCCGACCGAGTATACAGTAAGCTATAAATACAGCGGAAAACTCGGCGAAAAATACGGAGTTAAGGTACTTAATAAAATTCTTGAGGAATATGATAGCTTTATACGTGAAAATTATACTAATCACAGCAAAATTGCAAATATATTCGAGGATAAAAATTATTCCGACTATGATTATATGGAAATATGCGATATGCTTGAAAAGCAGATTAATTCGGGCATAAGTGCGGTTGCTACGTGGAGTGAAACAGATAAAAATTTCCGTTCGGCTAAAACCGGACTTACATTTAATGACTTACAAAAGTATTTTCAAAATCTCCATGATATAGATTATATGAAGCTTTACTCTGTTGTGAGAGTTGGTTGTCTGTCTAAAAACAGCGAGGTTTTGATAAAAAATTATAATTATAAGATTGAAGAAAATCAGCTCTTGTTTAATAAGAAATCGGAAGAAGCAAAGCTTTCATTTGATCTTATGCGTAATTTTTATGCTAAATATAACAATGGAGAAACTAAGAGTTCATTGGACAGTTCACTTGATAACAAAGCAAGCATCAATATGGATATAATCCAGCAGGATAATTATTCAAAAATGCTTACTACTTATGATGAAATCATAATGGGATATGTTGATAGTGAGGTCGCAGCAAAAAATGCTGAAAACGAGAGTGATTATTACAAGCTTTTAATAGATTCATATATGAATGATTCTGTGTCGCTTGAAGATAAGGTTATATATTCAAGACAGGCAGATTTACTTATTGAAAAGCTCGGCAAGGCGATAAGTGAGTATACAGAGCTTGCAAATGTAACAATAACAGATTATAATTATTATAAGGGTACACAATATTTATCGTATTTATCATCAGTCGGAACTGCTCCTACACTTTCAAGAGGAACAGTTACTGTATTTGCGGTAATGTTTGGCATATGTCTTGCTGTAGTATTAATTCTTGCGATAGAGATTATCAAGAAAATAAAGGAAGATTCATTACTTGAGGACAAGAAGAACAAAATAGCACTTCTTGAGCAGGGTGTGCTTCCTGTTAATCTTGATAAGCTGCCGCCGCTTCACAGAGCACTCTTTAATGCGATAGCAAATGATTTCAGTGAATTTTCTCTTCACTATCAGCCTATTGTTGATTCCGAGGGACTATGGATAGGTGCAGAGGCGTTCTTAAGATGGGACAGTGCCGAGTATGGAATGGTTGATGCAAGTAAGCTGATTGAAATTGCTGAGAAGTATGATATAATGGAGATAATAGGAAAATGGATTACAAAGGAAGCGTGTGCAACTTGCAGAACTTGTAACCGCAGTATTTCCGAAAGCATATTCATTTGTATTAATTTCACATTAAATCAGATAGGCGGAAAGATATTTATGGATGATGTTCTTCATACTCTTGATGAAAGTAAGGTTAATCCTTCAAATATTGTTCTTGAGATATCCGGAAACGGTGAAATTGAAGATGTAGACTTCATATCAAAGAAGCTTATTGCAATTAAGACGTTTGGAATTAAGGTAGCGATTGATAATTTTGGTTCAGCCAATAAAAAGCTTGATTCACTTCATAAGCTTCCTGTTGATATTGTTAAGATAGGAAAGCGATATACATCGAATATTGATAAGGGTCTTGGTGACAGAGAATTTATAAGAGATGTTGTTGATGTAAGTCATAACTTAGGCTTTAAGGTAAGTGCCGAAGGAATAGAAAATGCAAAGGCTGCAAGCATTGTAAATGCTCTTAATGTCGATTTCCAGCAGGGATACTATTATTCAAGACCTATGGGTAAGGATTTGTTTATAGAGTCGCTTAAGAAGAACAGAGAGAGTGAAAAGCAGAAAAACAGTTAATGCCAGCAGGTATTATGATGGCTGATAATGCCTTATCTGCCCACGATAAGGCTATGAAAATTTGAAACTGTAATTTGTGGGCAGAAAGGCTATGGTTATTGATATGCGAGGTTTTTTGAAAAAGAGTTTAGCTATCCTTTTTATACTTGTATTTTTAGTAGGTTATATAGTAATTGACGACAACACTGTTAGCGTAAATGAATATGAAATTTACAGTAAAAAGTATTCAAAGGACTTCAATAATTATACTATAGCATTTATAACGGATTTTCATAATTCCTATTATTATGATCAGGTAATAAAAAAAGTTCAGGCACAGGCGCCTAATATTATATTACTTGGCGGAGATATGATAACAATCGGAAATTCCGATAAGAAAAATACGTTTGCATTGATAGATGGACTTAAGGAAATTGCACCTATATATTTTGTGACAGGTAATCATGAGTCTATGAATACAGACGGAAGAGGATTTATTTCTGAGCTTGAAGACAGAGGCGTCACAATGATATATAATAATAATTCACCGATTACAATAAACAGTGATGGAACTATAGTTCCTGCTGACGCTTATAACAAGAAGAAGACCTCGGATATGACCAAAGAAGAAAGACAGCAGTCCTTGTATATTCATTCAATACTGGATTATTCCTGCCTTGATGATAAGGAACTTGATAAGATGGATGATTATTTTAAGAGTCTTCTTGAAAGAAAAAGAAATGAAGTTGTAGAAGACGGATTTAATATTATGCTTGTACATAGAGCAAATCTTTTTGATTATATTGATGATTTCGGATATGACTTGGTTTTATCCGGACATATCCACGGCGGAGTTATACGTTTACCTTTTATCGGAGGAATATTATCGCCTGACAGAAATGAATTATTTCCCAAATACACTAAAGGAATGTATTATGGCAATGAATCGAGGATGATAGTTAATGCCGGACTTGATATGGATATTATGAAACCAAGAATATTTAACGG
>CAMCUJ010000005.1 GCA_945878965.1 uncultured Clostridia bacterium | reverse complement strand
AAATCCCATATTTCTCAGAATTTCTTCCGCCTCTTTCTTTTGTCTTGAATGTACAAGCACAAATATATAAGTAAGCTCCGCCGACTTGCTTATAACCTCTATATCCGGCATAAGACTGTCAAAATCATAACCCAGGCTTTCACATATCCTTGAATATTCAGCTATAATCTCGTCATAATCCCGACTGCTTGGAAGAGTTCCTATAAACGCCGCAGTTCTTTTCATTCCGGTATATGAAAGCGAAACATCAAGATTGTTCCACGGTTTTAAGGATTCTATCTGTGCCTCTTTTCGGATTATATCTGCCTTTGTGTCAGCAATCTCCTTATATTGAGCATTAATTTTTGAAACCGTATTCATACAGTCGCTGCACCTTGAAGCCGATGAATAATATTCATCAACATCTATAGTTTCACGACCCTCAAGTGCGGCAAACACAGATTTTTTCTCAGGCTCATATTTTTCCAAAATCTCAAGCGCCGACTCAATATTGGAAATTGCCTTTAAAAAGGTAGCCTGCGAAGAAAGAGTGTCCATCTTTTCAAAACCATATTCCGACATATCCGTATCATCAATTTCTACAGCACCGCTGCGCTGCAGCATTTCCAATACAGCTTTTCTGTCCTTTTTGAGTCCGCATATAGTAATACGTTTCATTTCAGATAATGCCATTGCTTTTTCCTCCTTTCATTAACGTTATTGAAGGTAACACCGCACAATTCACAGCTAATAGCTATATGATTGTGTGATATAACCTTAATTGCAAAACTAATTTTAAACTGCTATACTATCTCAGCTATAATCTTTTCAATAACAGTACTTTGCTTCGCTCTTGCATTCTTTTCAAGTTCGGAAAGCTTTGCCGATATACTTTCGATAGCCTTTTCCTCACTCGCCTTTGAATTAGCCTCAGCCTTATCAATACAGCTTTTAGCATTTTTCTTAGCCTCATTTATAATGCTTTTTGATATCTGTTCAGCCTCAGACTTCGCATTATCTATTATCGCATTTGCATCAGCCTTAGCCTTTACTTCCGCATCCTCAGACTTTTTTTCAGCGTCACAAACCTGTTTAATCGTATCACTTATCATTTAGACACCGCCTTTTAATTCATATATTTAAGAAAAGCTGTTTTGCCACAATGTTTCAGCAAACAAAACTATTATCGCTTTTCTTTAAACCAAAGCGTTTTAAGTTTTATTAAAACTAATATACACTTTCAATAAGGCGCAGAGCGCCGTTATTCAACGTTTTCGGTGGGAAAAAGGTACTCCCACCGAAAAAATCAAGTGGAACCCACCGCCTAAGATACGGGGGACATCTTGATTTAGTTATATAAGACCCCGCTCCATCAACAAAATCAAAAATTGCGGTCGGATATCCCAAAACCTTATTGTTTTCACAATAAAATTATTCCCAAAAGACTCTGTTTTACTCCAATAAACAATATATAATAAAAAACGGCAGAGGAATAAAACCTACTGCCGCACAGCTCATTATTTACAAGCCTTTAAAACCGCAACAGTAAAATCACAACGATTTAAAATTGTGTATTAAAGCGGCTCAGGTCTATTTATTAGGTGAAGAACGTTTCCGTCAGGATCTCTGAAGAACATAGTTCCTATACCCTTAGGCGAAACCTTAGCTTCGGTTACTATTTCAACATTACTTTCTGTAAGTTTTTTAACCATACCGTCAAAATCATCTACAGAAATCGCAATATGTCTTATTCCCGTAACCTTGTCCCCGATTTTTCCGCCGTCTTCCTCACTTTTTACAAATTCTATCATTCCGCCGTCGTCAGCCTTTAAAAAGAAAGTTCCCTTTCCATTGTCATAAACCTGCTTCCAGCCGAACATATCCATATACCAATTCTTTAGATTCTCTGTATCCTTAGAGAATATTCCAATATGCTCAATTCCTATAGCCATTTAAATCTCCTCCTCGCTTAAACCGGATAATATTGGAAAGTTTTGCGAATGCAATACAGATTCTGAATACTAAAACAAATATTTTTCAATATTTTTAACTATGTAAATCACATTATAGATTTTGTAACTTATTCACAAAACAATTCTTAAAATATGGTTTTAGTATATCAAAATTGACGTACTTTTTCAAGTAGCAATTTTCATAACATATCACAAAAAACTTTGTTAATATTTTCGCATATTTTCTCTTGATTTTTTCAAAGTTTTTGGTCTAATAATGCATTACAATTATTATCTTCTTTTCTGAAGCTCATCAAATACCTCGTCCCAAGTAATTCCCTGATTTACAAGCATAACAGAAATATGATAAAGTAAATCCGCAATCTCATACTTAGTTTCCGCATTATCAGAATTTTTAGCGGCAATAACTACTTCAGTTGCCTCTTCTCCAACCTTTTTAAGAATTTTATCTATTCCCTTGTTAAGAAGATAGTTGGTGTATGAACCCTCCTTAGGATTTTCCTTTCTGTCGCATATAACGTCATAGACATCATAAATTACGCCCTGACCTATATTGTTGCCCGTCTTAATTTTTTTAAGCTTACCGTCTTTAAAGCTTCTGTAAAAACACGAATAATTATTTGTATGACACGCAGCACCCATCTGTTCAATCTTTAAAACAAGAGCATCACCGTCGCAGTCAACTAAAATCTCACGAACCTTCTGATAATGTCCCGAAGTTGCACCCTTTTCCCATATTGCCTTACGGCTTCTGCTGTAATATGTAGCGTTTCCCGTTTCAATTGTAAGCTTTAAACTTTCAACGTTCATATACGCACACATAAGAACCTCACCGCTTACAGCATCTTGGGCGATTGCCGGAATTAAACCATATCCATCGAATTTAAGCTCGGAAATAAAGTCCTCAACGCTGTATTCCATATCCTTAGCCGCACGAATTGCAGACGGCAAATCCAAAACCTCACTGTATAACGCTCTGCCTATAATTGCACCTTCAACGCCCGTTTCAACAAGCTTTTCAACATCTTCAACCGTACTTACTCCACCTGACGCAATAACATCAATCTTTGATTCTTCAACCATTTTACGCATAGCATCAACATTTGGACCCTTAAGCATTCCATCCGTATCAATATCTGTATAAACTATATGTTTAACTCCGATTTTTCGCATTTTTATGGCAAGGTCAATAGCAGATTCATCACTCACCTCAACCCAACCTTTAACTGCTGCTTTTCCGTTTTTTGCATCGATACCTACAGCTATTTTATCACCGTATTTTTCAACCGCTCTTTTTACCATATTAGGATTTTCAAGAGCCGATGTACCGATAATAACACGTGAAATTCCGGCCTCAAGCAATTTATCTATATCATCAAGGCTTCTTATTCCACCGCCCACCTGAATCGGTACATTAACAGATTCTGCAATTTTCTTAATAAGTTCAAAGTTATGAAGCTCTCCGCTTTTTGCACCGTCCAAATCCACAACATGAATAAATTCCGCTCCGAGCGATTCCCACTTCTTCGCAACATCAACCGGATTTTCGGCAAATGTAGTTTTTTGTGAATAATCTCCTTTAACAAGTCTTACACACATTCCGCCTATTATATCTATGGCAGGATAAATTCTCATGATATTTCCTCCTTCATTTCCTCTATTATTTTAACAATTTTTTCACGTTTTAGCTTCATACTAACACGATTTACCACTAATCTCGCACTTAATCCGCATATATCCTCAAGAACCTCAAGACCGTTTTCCTTAAGAGTTTTACCACTCTCAACGATATCGACAATAACCTCGGAAAGTCCGACCAAAGGTCCAAGCTCCACAGAGCCGTTAAGCTTAATTATATCTACAGTCTGACCCTTAACCTTATGGAAATATTCACGTGCAATTTCGGGATATTTGCTTGCAACTCTCATAATATTTCTGCCCTCAAGCTTGCCCTTCATTTCCTTAGGACCCGCAACTGCCATTTTACATGCTCCGAAGCCCAAATCAAGAACCTCATATAAATTCTTTCCGCTTTCAAGCAGAGTATCCTTTCCGACAATTCCGATATCCGCAGCACCGTATTCAACATAAGTCGGAACATCGGAAGCCTTTACAAGTATAAACTTAGTCTTATTCTTTTCATCTGTAAATATAAGCTTACGTGTTTTGGTTTTCATCTCTGCACAGTCAAATCCGAGTTTTTCAAAAATATTAACCGAAAGCTCGGCAAGTCTGCCCTTTGCAAGAGCTACAGTGACATATTCATCACTGTCATCAGCATTTGAATTTTCAGCATTAAGAGTTTCCATAACACGTTCAACACCAATTGCAACACCTGTTGCCGGCATACTTCTTCCAAACTTTGAAGTAAGGTTATCGTATCTTCCACCCGTACAAATCGGAAATCCCACGCTGTATGTAAAACCTTTTATAATTATTCCCGTATAATAATCAAGGTTGGGAATTAGACCTAAATCAATAGAAAGATAGTTTTCATAGCCTCGTTCCTTAAGACATTCATAAACATCTATAATATTTTTAAGAGCATTCCTTGAACGTTCATTAAGTGAGTCCATTTTCAAGCAGTTATGTACAATTTCAATTCCGCCGAATAAAGTCGGAAGGTCATAAAGCAATTTTTTGATAGAATCTTCTATATTATAATTTGAAAGTATATTTTCGATTCCTATAAAATCCTTACTGTCAATTATACTGCGAAGTCTGTCAGCATCTTTATCGCTTATTCCGGCCTGCTCAACAAGACCTTTAAAGAACTCTATCTGACCTATATCTATCTGAAACTTTGAAACTCCCGAACGTGAAAGAACATCAATTGCCACCTCAATTATTTCAGCATCCGCCGCAACACTGTTCTCGCCTATAAGCTCAATACCTGCCTGAGTAAATTCTCTCTGTCTTGCACGGCTGAAGGTTTCATCGTTTCTGAATGCACTTCCTCGGTACGAAATTCTTACAGGAAGCGGTCTGTCACCGCATTTAGTCGCAACAAGCCTTGCAACCGAAGTAGTAATATCCGGTCTTAATGCAAGCATTCTGCCGTTCTCGTCAAAAAATTTATACATATTCTCGGCACTTGTCGGATTAGCCGCATCATAAACATCAAAGTATTCAAAGGTAGGGGTCTGAACCATTCTGTAGCCCCTCTCTTTAAATACTTCCGCCGCCGTATTTTCTATTTTTAGTTTTAACTCATATTCATCACATAAAATATCCGCAAGTCCTGTAGGAGTATGTGTAATTCTATTTTCCATCTGAATAATCACTTCCAATCAATCATCTTTTTTCTCAGTTTTATTCAATAAGGCGCAGAGCACCGTTATTCAATGTTTTCGGTGAGAGATTGTACTCCCGCCGAAAAAATCAAGTGGAACCCGCCGCCTTTAGAGGCGGGGGACATCTTGATTTAATTATACCACTTCCGCCCCTCATAGTCAACATTTTTATTCACAGCGGCGTCAACAGATGCTCTTTTGCCCACGACAGCAATGAGCCGCTGTAATAAAGTATTTCTCTTAATGAATAATATTGTAATTAAGAAACGAACTCTTAAAAGCTGCGAAATATCACTGCCCAATTTCCTATTAATGCCAAAAAGAGTGCTAAAAACAGCACTCTTTTTTATTGGTATTTAACAATTCACAAACAATATTAAATCACTGTCGGCGTGTAAGTGTGACCGCCGTCGCCGCTATTTTTGAGGTTTTTCCTCCATAAGCTTAAGATTAACCTTAACCTTAAGACCGGTTTCGTATTTGTAAACCTCAAGCTCTACCACATCGTTTGGAGAATATTCCTCTTTCTTCTTGGTAATATCATCATTAGTCTTAACCTCAGTACCGCCCATCTTAACAATAATGTCGCCAGGCTCAAGACCGGCAATTTCAGCACCGCTGCCTTCGTAAACCTCCATTACCTGAACGCCCATAGGCCAGCCCTGTCTTGCCGCCATATATTCTGTAACATCACGAGAAGCAATTCCTATAACTACTCGACCCGTAACATAGCCATGCTCTATCAAATCCGAAATTACAGGCTTAGCCTCAGAAATCGGTATAGCAAATCCCATACCCTCAACACCTGATGCCGCAAGCTTAACAGCATTTATTCCGATAACCTGACCTCTTGAATTTATAAGTGCTCCGCCCGAATTACCCGAATTAATAGCCGCATCTGTCTGAATTACATTCATAGTTCTGTTATCAACAGTGATAGTTCTGTTTACCGCACTTATTACTCCTTCGGTAGTACTTCCGAAAAACTCCATTCCAAGCGGATTACCGATAGCTACCGCCTTTTCTCCGACCTCAAGCTCACTCGACTCACCAAGCTCCGCAACCGAAAGTGTTTCGGTAGGGTTTATCTTTATAACCGCAAGGTCAGTCGCAGAATCCGCTCCGATTACCTGTGCGGTATATTCCGTTCCTGTATTAAGCTTTACTTTAACCTCTGTTGCATTTTCAATTACATGATTGTTAGTTACTATATATCCGTCCGAACTCATAATTATTCCCGAACCCGAACCCTGAGAGGTCGATGTTCCGCCGAATATACTAATTCCCGTCTGGATAGTACTTATAATTCCTACAACCGATGGACCTACCTTTTTCGCAATCTCAACAGTTGAAAGTTCTTCTCCGTTATTCGCTGTATTTGCAGCCTTTGATGAGGAAGACTCACTGTTTCCGTTATTAATGTTTTCAACAAGACTTTCCTTATTTCCAATACTTGTATTTTTCTTTCCTATGCTGTAACCCACTCCGAACATTCCGCCGAGAACCGCAAAATTCACAACCGCAACCGCCACTGCAGCGGCTATATATCTCTTTGCATTGTTCTTCTTATGAACAGTCTCTGTATAATTCACTCTCGGCCTTGAAATTCCCGGAATTACATTTTGTACATTATCTGCATCCTGTGCATTTTCGGTATATTGACTGCCGGAAACTTCAAATTCGTTTTCTAAATTTTCCCTTTCAAATTCGCTCATAAAAAAACATCCCTTTCAGTATTTTTAAGCAGGATTATTTTAATATCCTGTCATAATCCACCCAAATTTAATATTAAGAACAACTTCTTAATATATTATATATCAGTTTTTCTTTTTACAATTGAAATTATAGCACGGGAATGTTACAAAACTATGAATAAACTTTTAAAAACTTTTAAAAATTTCAAAAAAAGCAGCTTTAACTCATAAAGAGCAATAAAATAAATTTACTTTTCAGACTTCCCCTTATCAAGACTAAAAGTAAATTTGGCATACTCGCCCTCACGGCTTTCAAGCTTTATATCCTTGCCGTGAGCTGCAATAATACTCTTTACTATATATAGTCCTATACCCGTACCTTCTTTATTTAACGAACGAGATTTATCAACTTTATAAAATCTCTCAAATATAAATTTCTGTTCTTCCTTAGGTATTCCGCAGCCTGTATTATATATAGAAATAAATACCTCAGAAAGCTTTGTTGTAACGGAGATTACTATTTTACCTCCATAATCTGTAAATTTGATTGCATTATCAATAAGATTGGTAATAACACGTTTAATTGAGTCAGAATCCGCCTTAACATAACATACTTCACTGCAAAACTCAACTTGTACCTGTATATTCTTGCTGTCAATCTTTTTTTCCAGACTTATCAACGTAAGCCTTATAACCTCATTTATCTCAAAATTCACAGGATCTATATCTATCTTATCCGTTTTCATTCTCGTTATATCAAGAAACGAGTTCACAAGTCTTGTAAGTCTTCTTACCTCCGACTGTACAATTTTAAGATAATCACTACGTTTTTCTTCCGGTATTGTTTCATCTAAAATTCCGTCAATAAATCCTCCGATTGTTGTCATAGGTGTTCTGAGCTCATGTGAAACGTCTGAAATAAAATTCATTCGTATATCCTCGAATCTCTCAAGGTCACTCGCCATATTATTGAATGTTTCGGTAAGCTCACTTATTTCTTTAATAGTATAATCATTTTCTTCAAGCTTAACCCTTTCGGAAAATTCGCCTGTTGCAAATTTCTTTACACTCTGACCTATTCTCTTAATAGGCCGTGAAATTCGCTTAGATAATGTATATGACAGCGTAAAAGACAAAATTATAACCAAAATCATACAAGATAACGAAATCTTTAATATTTCTGTATTCATTCGTGTTTCTTCAGGCATAGGCGAACTCAAAAATATCGCACCTGCAACGCTTTTGCTGTGAACATCAGCTATAGGAATCTGAAACGTATACATACTCTGTGAAAAAAGTCCGCCCATGGTACCTTTAATTATATTTTCTTCTCCGTTTTTCACATCCTTGATGTAATCACTTCTTACATAACGTTCATCATTGTCTGCAATATTTCCGACTCCAACCTTCATTATAATAAATCCTGTTTTATCAACAATGAGTATATCATAATTATTTGTTGTTGCATAACTGCTTAAAATCAGTTTTAAATTTTCAGACGAAGCCTCAGTATTTATTATATTTGCCAAAGACTTGGCACTGTCACGAAGCATTTTCTCACGCTCAGATGAAATATAGCTTGTAACCAATGTATACTGAAGAATCATAAGCAGCATAATGCCTAAGAAAACCGTAAGCGTTGATACACCGAACACTTTGAAAAATACAGTTCGTTTTTTCCTCATTTATGAAGTCACCTCAAACTTATAGCCTATTCCCCATACAGTTTTAAGACTCCAGTTATGTTCCTTTTCTTGGTTTTCTTCAATTTTTTCACGAATTCGTTTTATATGAACATCTATAGTTCTCGAATATCCGAAAAACTCATATCCCCATATCTCATCAAGCAGCTGATCACGTGTGAATACCTTATTAACATTTTTGCAAAGGAAATACAAAAGCTCAAACTCCTTAGGAGGCATCTCTATTTTCTTATTGTCAAGATATATCTCATAAGTTTCCTGACTGATTCTTAAACCATCAAATACAAGCTCTGAGCTTTTCTTTTCCTCAACTATTTCCTCAGTAAAGTCACTTCGCCTTAAAACTGCCTTCATTCTTGCAATCAGTTCTTTTGGCTCAAAAGGCTTTACAATATAATCATCCGCACCAAGTTCAAGTCCTAAAACCTTATCAAAAGTTTCTCCTTTTGCGGTAAGCATAATTATAGGAACCTTACTAAATGCACGTATCTCTCTTAAAACCTGCCAGCCATCCTTTCCCGGCAGCATTACGTCAAGCAAAATTATTGACGGCTCAATTTCCTTCGCCGTTTTTACAGCAGTTATTCCGTCATTTGCCGTGCATGCATTGTAACCCTCTTTTTCAACATATATTTTAATAAGCTCACAAATATTTGGCTCATCATCTACAATAAGTACACTTGCAGGCATTCAAATACACTCCTTTGCTCCTTTACTTTCCGTATACATTTGTGTTTTAAAATATTTTAAATATAACCGTTCGCAATTAATGCAAACATAGCGATTAAATTAAAAGGGGCATTGCATTAAAGATATATTGCCAAATTCCTTTTCAAAATCTGTCCAATAAAATTCTTAATACAACAACCCCGAAATTTCAAATTTTACGCATTCTTCTTAGCGATAGCTTCTTTAGCTTTTTCAGCAATAGTCTTAGCGTCAAGACCATACATCTCAAGAAGAGCCGCCGGCTTTCCCGAACGTCCGAATACATCCTGAGTACCGACTCTCTTAAGAGGCACAGGACACTCCTCAGCTAAAACCTCGGCAACAGCCGAACCAAGTCCGCCTATTATATTATGCTCCTCAGCTGTAACCAATGCTCCTGTTTCCTTTGCAGCCTTAGCAATGATATCTCTGTCTATCGGCTTAATTGTATGTATATTTACAACTCTTGCCGAAATACCTTCTTCTGCTAAAATCTTCTTAGCGTCAAGAGCCGCCGGAACCATAAGTCCTGTTGCAACTATAGTTACATCTGTTCCGTCCTCAAGCATAACTCCCTTTCCAATCTCGAACTTATAATCATCTCCGAAAATTGTAGGAACCGCAAGACGTCCGAATCTCAAATAAACGGGACCGTTATGTTCAATAGCTGCCTTAACCGCAAGTCTTGATTCAACAGCGTCAGCAGGGTTTAGGATTATCATATTAGGAATTGTTCTCATAATTCCAATATCCTCAAGACACTGATGTGACGCACCGTCTTCACCAACAGAAATACCGGCGTGTGTTGCACCAATCTTAACATTAAGCTTTGGATATGCGATAGAGTTTCTTATCTGCTCAAACGCACGACCTGCAGCAAACATAGCAAATGAACTTGCAAAAACAGTCTTTCCGCAGGTTGCAAGACCGGCTGCCGTTGCCATCATATTACCCTCAGCTATTCCCATATTTATAAATCTTTCCGGATATGTTTTCTTAAATCCGTCAGTCTTAGTTGACTTTGATAAATCAGCGTCAAGAACTACTATATTTTCATTATTTCCGAACTCAACCAAAGCTTTACCGTAAGCTTCTCTTGTTGCTACCTTTTCTCCGATTGTGTATGCCATTATTTTGCACCTCCTACGCTTGCTATGTAATCATTAAGCTCAGCAATAGCCTGCTCATACTGCTCCTGATTCGGAGCTGCTCCGTGCCATGCTGCCTGTCCTTCCATAAATGATACGCCTTTACCCTTTGTACTCTTTGCAATTATAATTGTAGGCTTTCCTTTTACAGTTTTCGCCTCATTAACTGCCTTCTCTATTTCTTCAAAGTTATGTGCATCTATTGTGATTACATTCCAGTTGAACGCCTTAAACTTTTCATCGATAGGACATGGATTCATAACCTTAGTTATATCACCGTCAATCTGAAGACCGTTGAAGTCAAGGAATGCAGTAAGATTATCAAGCTGATAATGAGCCGCAAACATAGCAGCCTCCCAGACCTGACCTTCTTCAATTTCACCGTCGCCAAGTACAGTATAAACTCTGTAATCCTTGTTATCAAGCTTTGCAGCCTTTGCCATACCACAAGCAGCACTTATTCCCTGTCCAAGTGAGCCTGTAGACATATCAACGCCCGGAACACCCTTCATATCAGGATGACCCTGAAGATAACTGTTAATATTTCTAAAGCCTTTTATATCCTCCTTAGGAATAAATCCTTTCTCAGCCAAAGCACCGTATAAAGCCGGTGAACAATGTCCCTTTGATAAGACAAATCTGTCTCTGTCAGGGTTCTTAGGGTCTTTAGGGTCAACATTCATCTCCTCAAGATATAGATATGCCAAAATATCGGCAACCGAAAGAGAGCCGCCCGGATGACCTGCTCCGGCACTGTAAACAGCTTCTAAAGCCATCTTTCTGATGTCAGATGCAGCAATTTGAAGCTCTTTTATTCTTTCTGCATTCATAATTCTACCTCCAAAATTTTATTTTTAATTTATTAATAATTTTTAAAGCCATTTCCCAAAACCTCTCTTACATCTGCAACTATAACAAATGCGGCAGGGTCAATGTCTTTTATAACTTTTTTAAGCTTACCTATTTCATAATTCCTTATAACGCACATAAGCACTGTTTTTGAACTTCCGTTATACATAGAAACTCCAAGAAGTCCCGTACAACCCCTGTGTATCCTCTCTGCAATCATTGTCGAAATCTCAGACGGCTTATCTGAAACAACAAATGCAGTTTTCGCAAAATCCACACCGTCAACCACAAAATCAAGCACATAACTCGATACGAAAAGCGAAACCGAAGAATAGAGTACCGCTTCCCATTTTTGATACACAAATCCTGCGAGAAGTACCACCAAAATATCGAGCAGAAGTACAAACTTCCCTATAGAAAATTCGGGAAACTTCTTTTTAAGCAACATAGCCAAAATATCTACTCCGCCCGTAGTCGCTCCGGCATTTATAACTATTCCCATTCCAAATCCGAACAGCACTCCTCCAAAAACCGAGGACAATATAACATCGTTTGTTATAGGCTTTAAAAAGCTGAATAAATCGGTTGCAAACGACATACTGAGCATTCCGATAAGAGAATATACCATATATCTCTTGCTGAAATTCAATACTCCGACTATAAATATCGGGATATTGAAAATTATTATATATGCTCCGACGCTTATATTGGTAAGATGATTCATTATAAGGGCAAGTCCGCCGACACCGCCTGAAACTATCTGAGCCGGTTCAATGAACAAATCAATCGCAATTCCCATTATGGCAGAACCTATTAATATTATAGCATACTTTTTAAGCTTTTCAAACATTTTTTATTAATTCCTCTCAAAAATTTTTTATGTATGCTATTATGTTTTGTTTTTGTTCCTTTTGCTTGTACAAAAGGAACCGAAAACGACAGTCGGGGAAATCCCCGACACCCCTCAGCGTTCCTCTCCGATTTACTTTATCCTATTCGGATTTTTTTAGTCAATCCTTGAATTATTACTTTAGTAGAACGTATCTATACAGAGAACGCTGCGTTAAGGCTTATGTATTAGGTTTGATATCTTTTCTATAGTTTTAAGCGTGACTTAGCTGCTTTCTTATGCCGTTTCGTCTTGTCGGCAAAGCCGACCGAGAATACATCATTACGGCAGCTAGTTGCCGCCGTGAGCAAAAGAGCGACCGCCGTCGCTTGTCCAAAAGGAACCGAAAACGACGGTCGGGGAAATTCCCGACACACCTCAGCGTTCCTCTACGAGATAGTTTATCCTATTCTGATGTTTTTATTCAATGCGGGACTTGTTTGTTTAGTAGAGCTTCCTTTCTTATTTAGCTGCTTTCTTCTGCGTTTCGTCTTGTCGGCAAAGCCGACCGAGAATACATCATTACGGCGGCTCGTTGCCGCCGTGAGCAAAAGAGCGACCGCCGTCGCAATTAAATAATAAGGTGTTTCATAAGCTCGATTATGCGTTCATTTCTCCCGCAAAGATATAAATATCCGATTAATGCCTCAATTCCTGTTGCATTTTTATAGTCGATAAGCTCCGCATTTTTGGGAACGTGCGACTTAGTATTTCTCGGACAACAACTGCTCTATCTTAAAAAACAGCCCTGCCTGAGCACTCGCCTTAACCATTGCGGTTGCAGATTTATGTAACCGATTGACGGGAATATTCCCGTCTTTAATAAGGTATATTCTCACAAAAAGCTCATATACACAATCCCCGATATACGCAAGAACCAGCGGTGAATACTGACTTGGCTCCACTTTTTCACCTATCGAAAATTCTTTTAGTATCTCATCCATTAAGTTACCCTTTCTGTCTTAGCTGTTTTAAACGTAGTTTTGCCGCTTATTTCATCACTGATGTTTTGTCAGAAAACCTTCTTACGCCGACTCATTGTCGGCGTATAAAAGCGGCCATCGCATTTATTTAGCCCCAGCCAATTTCATCATAATCCTCTTCCTCTTCAGGAATTATATATATATCAATCTTAAGAATTTCATCTTCTTTAAGTTCTGAAAGCTTTGCCTGTCTTTTTGCAAACGTAATTCTTGCAAAGAAATCAGGATGCTCAACCGTATCAACCGCTTTGTAATCATACTCTGCTTCCTCAACCTTGTATACACCGTATTTCTCAAGGTCTGAAAAAACCTCCGCAAGCTCATCCTCACTGTCAAGCTCTATCTCAGTAAAACCGTCACGAAGTACTGTTTCCGATGCCTCTTTAAGCTCTCTTTCACCGTTTTGAAACTTAAAACCACGCCACGACTTAACCTCTTTACCGTAATCAAATTCATTCTCCATTATCAAATCACTTCCTTAAATCTGTCTTGATTAATCTTCACATATTAATTTTTAACCCAAATACTATTTAAATATTCAAAATCTATTGTCAAGCTTCAAAAATCAATCAAAACTAATCTGCTGACCATTTGCAGTGTCCTTAACTGTAATGCCCATCTCCTTAAGCTTATCACGAAGCTCATCCGAAGTTTTCCAGTCCTTAGCTTTTCTCGCCTCGGCTCGCTTATCAAGTATCTCCTGAATCTCCGGTGATATCTCATCCTTTTTTCGGTTTCTCAAAAGTCCGAGAATATTTCCAAGCTCAAGAATAGTATCTCTTGTAAATGCTATAATCTCCTTTGAAGAATTACTCTGTGCGTCAATAGTCTTGTTCGCAAGAGAAACAATTTCAAATATTGCGGAAATGGCATCCGCAGTATTTAAGTCATCCTCCATAGCATTCATATACTTTTCCTTAAGTGAAATTATATTATTTTTATATTCGCTCTCAGCTTCTGTGATTTTTTCAACAGTTGAATTTTTCTCAAAGAAATCAAGGCTTTCAAGGCAGTTGTAAATTCTGTCAAGACTTGCTTTTGCCGAATTCATAAGAACATCACTGAAGTTAATAGGGCTTCTGTAATGTGCCGAAAGCATAAAAAATCTTATAACCTCATAATCGAATTTAGCCGCAATATCTCTTACTGTAAAAAAGTTTCCGAGCGACTTTGACATCTTTACATTATCCACATTAATATATCCGTTGTGAAGCCAGTAATTCGCAAACTCCACACCGTTTGCACATTCACTCTGTGCAATCTCGTTCTCATGATGCGGGAAAATAAGGTCTTTTCCGCCGCTGTGAATATCTATAGTTTTGCCGAGGAACTTGTTAGCCATAGCACTGCATTCAATATGCCAGCCGGGTCTGCCCATTCCCCACGGACTTTCCCATGCAGGCTCATTTGGCTTCTGCTTTTTCCATACCGCAAAATCCATAGGATCCTCTTTATCCTCATTAACATTTATTCTCGCTCCGCTCATCAAATCCTCAAGCGGCTGATGGGAAAGCTTTCCGTAATCCTTAAATTTCTTTGTCGAAAAATATACGTCGCCGTCCACATTATAAGCATAGCCTTTGTCTATAAGCGTTTTTACAAGCTCAATAATACTGTCAATATTATCAGTTGCACAAGGGTGAACCGTAGCCTTTTCTATACCAAGTCCCTTTGCATCTATAAAATATTCATCTATATACTGCTTTGCAAGCTCCTTTACCGTAATTCCAAGCTCGTTTGCTTTGTTAATCATCTTATCGTCAATATCGGTAAAATTCTGAACAAACGTAACCTTATAGCCTTTGTACTCAAAATATCTTCTTAGTGTATCAAAAATTATAAACGGTCTTGCATTTCCCAAATGAAAATAATTATATACAGTCGGACCGCAAGAATACATTTTCACCTCACCCGGAGTTATAGGAACAAACTCTTCCTTTTTTCTACTCAGCGTGTTGTATAGTTTCATCTTTGTTTTCCTCCCGGTTTAAATTTGACTTAAGTCTTTCAAGCTCAATGCTGAGCCTGCATAATTCCATTGAAACAGGGTCAGGGATATGCACCTGGTCAAGGTCGATTTTAGGACAAACCTTAACATTATCACGCTTTACAACCCTTGCCGGAACTCCGACACAGGTACTGTTAGGCGGAATTTCATTAAGAACAACTGCATTTGCCGCAACCTTACTGTTATCACCTATTTTAAAGGGACCTAAAACCTTAGCTCCGCTTCCTATCATTACATTATTTCCGATGGTAGGATGGCGTTTTCCTTTATCCTTGCCCGTACCGCCAAGAGTTACGCCCTGATATATGGTACAATTATCACCCACCTCGGCTGTTTCACCTATTACCACACCCATTCCGTGGTCTATAAAAACGCCCTTTCCTATCTTTGCCGCAGGATGAATTTCTATTCCGGTTTTTCGCCTTGTTCGCTTTGAAATCCAGTCTGCTAAAAAGAAAAAGCCTTTATTGTGCAAATAATGTGCCATTCTGTAGTTTATTATAGCCTTAACACCCGGATACAGCAATAAAACCTGT
>CAMCUJ010000004.1 GCA_945878965.1 uncultured Clostridia bacterium | reverse complement strand
ATAGCCGAGGAGGGCTTAAGGCTTGTCGGAGGCAGAGGCGGAATTGATAAGAGAATAATGTGGACGCATTTTTTGGAGTCGCCCAATGTTATAAAGTTTCTTCAAAGCAGTGAGCTTGTGTTTATAACCGGACTGCATATAAAGGGAAACCCTAATATACTTATCGCAACAATCGAGGCGCTTTATGCAAAGTCGGCAGCCGGAGCGGTTATAACTACGGGCGATGCACTGGAGCGTATTCCAAGTGAGGTAATACAGCGTGCCGACAGTCTTGATTTTCCGCTTTTTGAAATCCCGTGGCAGACTAATATTGCAAGCGTAATTCAGCGGATAGGAAAAATTATAATTTCCGAAAAGTCTGCGGTTTTATATAATGAATACAGTATATTTGAGGCTGTTATGTTCGCCGATGAGGAAACGTATTCCGATATTCAGAGCAGAATGTGCTTTTACGAATTCGACCTTGGGGCAAGGAATATTGTTATGTCTGCAAAGGCGGACAGAGAGCTTTCGGAGGAGGAGAAAAATCTGATCTATTCCGTTGCCAAAAGGCTTTGCGGTGAATGCGGCGTTAATTTTATTACAGTATGGCGGCGTGATGAGCTTTTTATGCTTATCTCGGTTGACAAGCTCGAAAGGCTTAATATTGATTATTATGAGTTTTGTGAAAGCCTTTTAAAAACCTTGTCTGACTCCTTAAGCATTAAGCTTAATATGGGACTCAGCGATATATCAAGGTCTGTTTCACAGATTAAAAAGGAATGTGACAATTCACTTCTTGCACTTAAGATTTCCCAAATTGAGGGAACGGACGGAATTATGGAATACAAGGCTTTGGGAATATACAGATTTTTAAGCCGCATTAATGATGAAAATTTGTTTCGTGAGTTTTTAAACGAAACATTTCGGGATTTAACAGAGTATGACGAAAAACACGAAACTGAATTTTTAAACACGCTTGAGGCATATATGAACTGCGGAAGAAGTGTTTCACGCACGGTTGAAAAGCTGTTTATTCACAGAAATACGCTTGCGTATAGGCTCGGAAAAATAGAAAAGATACTTGGAATGAGCCTTGATGATTCCGCGCGGGTTCTTGAAATAGAGCTTGCATTTAAGATAAAAAATCTTTTAGAGAACTAATGGGGTAGCTGAAAGTTATTTTGAATAGTATATCAGACTTTTAATAAAAGAGGTGAGGTTATGAATTTACAGGATTTTTATACAGGCAATGAATTTGAAGCTTATAAATATTTCGGAGCAAACAAAACAGAAAACGGGACAGTGTTCAGAACATATGCGCCCGCTGCCGTTCGGGTGTGCATTATAGGAGAGTTTAACGGCTGGAATGAGGAAGAAATGACAGCCTTAAAGGGCGGAATTTTTGAATACACCTCGCACAATGCACAAAGCGGTATGCTGTATCGTTTTGTGATTTACAAGCGAAACGGCATTAAAAGCTATCACAGCGACCCGTACGGACGACAGATGGAGCTAAGACCGAATTCAGCATCTATAATCAGAGATCTTGACTCATATAATTGGACGGATTCCGAGTGGATGGAAAACAGAAGCAAGAACTTTAATTCTCCGCTTAATATTTATGAGGTGCATTTGGGTTCATGGAAGAGCTGCTATGGAAATTATAATGACTGGCATACGTATACGAGTATTGCGGATGAGCTTATAGATTACGTGCTTAATATGGGATTTACACATATAGAGTTTTTACCGCTTTGCGAGCATCCGGCAGATTGTTCGTGGGGGTATCAGACTACGGGATTTTTTGCACCGACATCAAGATACGGAACTCCCGATATGTTAAGGGAGCTTATAAATAAATGCCATAACAGGGGCATCGGAGTTATACTTGACTTTGTTCCGGTTCATTTTGCAATTGATGATTATGCGCTTAGAAAATATGACGGAACCGACCTTTATGAATTTCCCGACTCGGATACTGCGATAAGCGAATGGGGCAGCTGCAACTTCAATCATTCAAGGGGTGAGGTTTCATCACTTTTGAAATCGTCGGTAAACTATTGGTTGAAAGAATTCCATTTTGACGGAATAAGAATGGACGCAATAAGCCGTGCCATATACTGGCTCGGAGATGAAAAACGCGGCGTTAATTCAAGAGCGGTTGAGTTTATACAGTCGATGAACAAAGAAATTAACGAGCGTTTTCCGACTGCTATGTTGATTGCCGAGGACAGCACTGCTTATTTAAAGGTTAGCGCACCGGTTGAATATGACGGATTGGGCTTTGATTATAAGTGGGATTTAGGGTTTATGAACGATACCCTTAATTTCTTTAAGACTCCGCCCGAGGAGCGTCCGAGGGAATACTATAAGCTGTTTTTCTCTATGGAATACTTCTACAGTGAGAAATATATTCTTCCGTTTTCACATGATGAGTCGGTACACGGCAAGGCAACGATAATTCAGAAGATGTGGGGAGATTATGACAATAAGTGGGGACAGGCAAAGGCACTTTACTTATATATGTTTACTCATCCGGGCAAAAAGCTTAACTTTATGGGCAATGAAATCGCTCAGTTTAGGGAGTGGGACGAAAAGCGTGAACAGGACTGGGATTTATTGAAGTATCCAAAGCACAACAGCTTTAACAGGTTTTTCAGAGATATATCGCTTACATATAAAGGGGTTCCGAGTCTGCATAAGGATGAGCTCAGCACATATAATTTCAAGTGGGTCGGACAGTATCAGGAGGAGTGCATATATGCTTATATGGTAGGTATAGGCAGGGAAAGAGTTCTGACAGTTTTAAATCTTTCGGATAAGGACTGCGATGAATTTGTCATAGATGAAAAGGGAAAGATTAAATCACGAATCCTTATAAATACAGAGCTTCAGATTTACGGCGGTGAAGTTGGGAACGATATGGAAACGTTTTCGGCAAGATATATAAAGAAAAGCCGCTCTACAAGATTTACGTTTAATTTAAAGGGCTTCAGCGGAATTGCCGTTCTTTTATCATCATAATATCGGGTGTTGCAATTTTTGATTATTTATGATATCCTAATAGATATAGAGATATAGAAACGATTACGGAAAATAAAAATTATTTCTTGGGAAATATCAAAAAGAAAATCTGAATTTAAAACGGAGGTATTTCAATGGAAACTGATATTCAAATCGCACAAAATGCTAAGATGAAGCATATAAGAGAAATTGCGGAGAATCTTGGCATATCGGAAGACTATCTTGAATTTTACGGAAAATACAAAGCTAAGCTAAGCGAAGAAATCTGGGAAAAGACCGCCGATAACAAGGACGGAAAGCTTATACTTGTAACTGCAATAAACCCGACTCCGGCAGGCGAGGGAAAGACTACCACAACGGTAGGACTCGGACAGGCTATGAAAAAGCTTGGAAGGTCTGCAATCATTGCTTTAAGAGAGCCGTCGCTTGGTCCCGTTATGGGAATTAAGGGCGGAGCAGCCGGCGGAGGCTATGCTCAGGTTGTGCCTATGGAGGATATCAATCTTCATTTTACAGGCGATATGCACGCAATCACTGCGGCGAATAATTTGCTTTCTGCGGCGATTGACAATCATATTCATCAGGGAAATGAGCTTAAAATTGATGTAAGACGAATTACCTTTAAGCGTGTTCTTGATATGAACGACAGAGCGTTAAGACAGGTTAATGTCGGTCTTGGCGGAAAGGTGAACGGTTTCCCTCGTGAGGACGGATTTATGATTACTGTTGCGAGTGAGATTATGGCAATTCTTTGTCTTTGTGACGGAATTTCCGATTTAAAGAAAAGGCTCGGCGACATAATGATAGGTTATTCGCTTGAGGATAAGCCGATTTTTGCAAGGGATTTAAAGGTTGACGGTGCAATGGCGCTTCTTCTAAAGGACGCTATAAAGCCTAATCTTGTGCAGACGCTTGAAAATACACCGTGTCTTATGCACGGAGGTCCGTTTGCGAACATCGCACACGGCTGTAACTCGGTACGTGCTACAAAGCTTGGACTTAAGCTTGCGGATTACTGTATAACAGAGGCAGGCTTTGGTGCTGACCTCGGTGCTGAGAAATTCTTTGATATAAAGTGCCGCACAGCGGGGCTTAAGCCGAGTGCTGTTGTAATTGTTGCAACTGTCAGAGCACTTAAGTATAACGGCGGAGTTTTAAAGGCGGGGCTTGGCAATGAGAATGTCGCCGCACTTGAAAAGGGCAGTGTAAATCTTTTGAAGCATATTGAGAATATGAAGAAATATAATCTTCCTGTTGTAGTTGCTATAAACAAGTTCCCGAGCGATACCGAGGCTGAGCTTGAGTTTATAGAAAAGCTGTGCGAAAAGAACGGTGTTGAGTTTGCATTGTCCACTGTGTTTACAGACGGCGGAAACGGCGGAGTGGAGCTTGCTGAAAAGGTGATTAAGGCGGCGGAACACGGACAGGCTGATTTTAAACCGATTTATGACCTTGATATGAGTATTGAGGATAAGATAAGAACTGTAACCAAGGAGATTTACGGCGGCAAGGATGTAGTGTTTATGCCAAAGGCTAAGAATGAGATTAAGAAGCTTACGGAGCTTGGATATTCAAAGCTTCCGATATGCGTGGCAAAGACTCAGTATTCGCTTTCGGATAATCCGAGCCTTCTCGGCAGACCTGAGAATTTTGATATAACGGTAAAGGAAGTAAGAGTTTCGGCAGGTGCCGGATTTATAGTGGTTCTTACCGGTGATATAATGACAATGCCGGGACTTCCTAAGGTTCCGTCCGCAAATAATATTGATATTTCGGAAAGCGGAGAAATTACAGGATTATTTTAAAATTAAGATTATATGGGGTTGCTGTATTTTAAGGTTGATATAACTAAATCGAGATGTCCCCCGCATCTTAGCGGCGGGTTCCATATCCGTGCAAGCAAAGCAAGAGCGTTGCTCCGGTTTAAATTAACCTTAATGCGGCAATCCTTGAATTATGTTTAGAAAAGGAGGCAAATGCATTGGCAGAAGCTTTTATATCTGACAGCTATGATGTTGCCGTAATCGGCGGCGGACACGCCGGAATAGAGGCGGCGTTTGCTGCGTCAAGGCTTGGGCTTAAGACCTGTCTTTTTTCAATAAGTCTTGACAGTGTGGCAAATCTTCCGTGCAACCCGAGCATCGGCGGAACGGCTAAGGGACATTTGGTACGTGAGATTGATGCACTTGGCGGAGAGATGGGCAAGGCTGCGGACAAGACTCTCATACAGTCAAGAATTTTAAACAGAGGAAAGGGTCCGGCTGTATATTCGTTAAGAGCTCAGATTGACAGACGTAAATACCAGACCGAGATGAAGCACAGGCTTGAGCTTCAGGAAAACCTCGATGTAAGACAGGCTGAAATTGTGGATATTGAGGTTGATAAAAATAACAATGTATGTTCTGTAACCGCAAGAACAGGCGCAAAATATTTATGCAAGGCGGCTGTAATTTCTACCGGAACATATCTAAAATCGAGAATTATAATAGGCGATTTCAGTATGGAGAGCGGACCTGACGGAGTATTTCCGGCAAATGAGCTTTCACAGAATTTAAGGAATATTGGGGTGGAGCTTGTGCGGTTTAAGACGGGAACGCCGTCACGAGTGAACAGAAGGAGTATAGATTTTTCAAAGCTTGAGGAGCAGAAGGGTGACGAAAAGATAACTCCGTTTTCGTTTGAAACAGAGGAGGAGCAAAGAAACGAGGTTTCCTGCTACATTACTTATACAAATGAAAATACTCATAAAATCATACTTGACAATATTCACCGTTCGCCGCTTTACGGCGGAGATATAAAGGGTGTGGGTCCGAGATACTGCCCGTCTATTGAAGATAAAATAGTGAGGTTTAAGGATAAGGACAGGCATCAGCTTTTCATTGAGCCGATGGGACTTGATACCGAGGAAATGTATATTCAGGGCTTTTCAAGCAGTCTGCCTGAGGATGTTCAGATTGAGATGATTCATTCGCTGCCGGGACTTGAAAATGCAAAAATTACACGTAATGCTTATGCTATAGAATACGATTGCTGTAATCCGCTTCAGCTTCTTCCGACTCTTGAGTTTAAGAAGATTCACGGACTTTACGGAGCGGGACAGTTTAACGGAACCTCCGGTTATGAGGAGGCGGCGGCACAGGGACTTATTGCCGGAATTAATGCGGCACTTAAGCTTAAGGGTGAAGAACCCTTGATTTTAAGCCGTGCGGATGCGTATATCGGAACACTTATAGATGACCTTGTTACAAAGGGAACTAATGAGCCTTACAGAATGATGACTTCACGTTCCGAGTACCGCTTGCTGTTAAGACAGGACAATGCGGATTTAAGACTTACGCCTTACGGAAAAAGAGTCGGTCTTATATCTGAGGAAAGATACAAGAAGTTTCTTGACAAGAAAGAAAAGATTGAAAAAGAGATAGAGAGAATATCAAAGCTTACATTTCCGCCGTCTGATGAGGTCAACGCTTATCTTGAGGAGATAGGTTCAACGCCGATTACAACGGGGGCAAAGGTGACGGCCCTTTTAAGACGTCCGAATGCTTCGTATGACAGGCTTATGGAGTTTGACAAAAGTACAGATAAGCCAAACCTTTCGGATGAGGTTCGGGAGCAGGTGGAGATAAGTATTAAGTATGAAGGATATATAAAACGTCAGATGGCACAGGCTCAGCAGTTTGAAAGACTGGAGAACAAGAAAATTCCGGAGAACATCAATTATTTTGAAATTCACGGCTTAAGGCTTGAGGCAAGGCAGAAGCTTGATAATATAAGACCGGCTTCAATCGGACAGGCATCACGTATATCGGGAGTTTCGCCGGCGGATATTTCGGTGCTTATGGTTTATCTGAAAAATTAAGATAATGAGTAGGGGCGGATTCTGTATCCGCCCGATAGAATATGATATGTAAATATATTTCTTCGTCAGTTTGCGACTGTTATAATGCGGCTGCGCTTTACTTTACGGCGCCGCTGTCGATGGTCACATTTATACGGGACGGCGTTGAGAGCGCCCCCGACTGTCGTTTTTAGTTCTTTTTGGACAAGTAAAAAGAACAAACTCCATATTCGTGATTATGACTAAATAATACGGATAATCAAGCTCCCGCTTTAGTCAATATTTAATGTAATTAAAAAAATTAATATTTTGTATTGACAAAGGTATAAAGTTGTGTTAAACTATTTATGCCTCGAATTTTAAGAGGTTTTATTTGTGTTAATTTATTTAACTTAACAGATGCGAGCGGAATCAGAAAGGGTGAAAAAAATGAGAGTAAAAATTACACTTGCTTGTTCGGAATGTAAGCAGAGAAATTACGATACAATGAAGAACAAGAAAAACAATCCGGATAGATTGGAAATGAATAAGTATTGCAGATTTTGCAGAAAGCATACATTGCATAAGGAAACAAAATAATTTCTTTGTTGCTTGAAGCATTATATGCGAAGGGGTGTACATTATGGAAAAGACAAAAGTAAGCCTATTCGGAAAAATGAAAAATTGGTTCGTAGAAATGAAAGCCGAGCTTAAGAGAGTTGTATGGCCGTCTTTTGCTAAGATCAGACAGAACACTTTTATAGTTCTTGTTTACGTATTCTTGGTAGGCGTGGTTATATGGGTTTTGGACTGGCTGTTTACGAGCGGAATGAATCTTCTGATTAATAGGTAATTAATAGGAGGGAATAGGGAATTTTTCCCGAATATTATGGCAGAAGCAAAATGGTATGTTGCCCACACCTATTCAGGTTATGAGAATAAGGTAAAGGCGGATATAGAAAAAACTATCGAAAACAGAAATATGCAGGAGTTTTTTGAGGATGTTCAGGTTCCGGTAGAAGAGGTAGTCGAGATAAAAGACGATAAGAAAAAGACAGTACTCCGTAAGATATTTCCAGGTTATGTTTTCATAAAGATGATAATGACGGACGACAGTTGGTACGTTGTAAGAAACTGTCGTGGTGTTACGGGATTTGTAGGTCCGGGTTCAAAGCCTGTTCCGCTTTCCGATGAGGAAATAAGAAATATGGGCTTTGACAGAAAGGTTGTAGAGATTGATTTTAAGATCGGCGATACAATCAGAGTTAAAAACGGTGCGTTTGAAGGCTTTACGGGAACAATAACCGAGATAAATACCGAGAAGATGAAGATCAAAGCAAAGATTTCGATGTTTGCGAGAGATACAGATGTGGAGCTTGAATTTAATCAGGTAGAACATCTTGCATAAAATCCGGGAGACGGATAAAAATACTCATAAAATTTAGTTACCCACACGGAAAATTCCGTTTATATATATTTGGCAAAGGTCAGATAGGTGGGAGGAACGGGGAAGCCGTTTCGATATTACCACATTGCAAAGAGGAGGTGCAAGAGTAATGGCTCAGAAAATTACAGGTTACATTAAATTGCAGATAGAGGCGGGAAAGGCAACTCCTGCTCCACCGGTAGGTCCGGCACTTGGACAGCACGGTGTAAATATTATGGATTTCTGCAAGCAGTTCAACGAGAAAACAAATAAGGATGCAGGTCTTATTATTCCTGTTGTAATAACAGTTTATCAGGACAGATCATTCTCATTTATCACAAAGACTCCGCCGGCTGCGGTTCTTCTTAAGAAGGCATGTAAAATAAGCAGCGGTTCAGGTGTTCCTAACAAGACTAAGGTTGCTTCAATCTCAAAGGCAGATTTACAGGCAATAGCAGAGCAGAAAATGCCTGACTTAAACGCAGCATCTATCGAGGCTGCTATGTCTATGATAGCCGGAACAGCAAGATCAATGGGTATAACTGTTGAGGACTAATTGAGAATTTGTTTATAAAAACAAATCGTTGAAATTCGATTAAGTTAAGTGGGAGGAATTCAAAAAATTCTGCATACCACGATAGGAGGAAAATAAGTGAAAAAGGGAAAGAAGTATCAGGACAGCGTAAAGCTTCTTGAAAAAGGAAAAGCATACGATCCAAACGAAGCTTTAGATTTAGTGTGCAAAACAGCTAAGGCTAAGTTTGATGAAACAGTAGAAATACACGTAAAGCTTGGCGTTGACTCAAGACACGCAGACCAGCAGGTAAGAGGTGCGGTAGTACTTCCTAACGGAACAGGTAAGAACGTTAGAGTGTTGGTATTCGCAAGAGAGGGCAAGGCTGAGGAAGCAAAGGCAGCAGGCGCTGATTATGTAGGTGCTGAGGACCTTGTTAAGAAAATCCAGACAGAGAACTGGTTTGACTTTGATGTAGTAGTTGCAACACCTGATATGATGGGTGTAGTAGGTAGAATAGGTAAGACTCTTGGTCCTAAGGGCTTAATGCCAAACCCTAAGGCAGGAACTGTTACTCCTGATGTTACAAAGGCTATATCTGAGATTAAGTCAGGTAAGATTGAGTACAGACTTGACAAGACAAACATAATTCACTGTCCTTTAGGAAAGGCATCATTCGGACAGGAGAAGCTTACAGAGAACTTCAATGCGCTAATGGGAGCTATCATTAAGGCTAAGCCGGCAGCTGCAAAGGGTCAGTATCTAAGATCTGTAACTGTTGCATCTACAATGGGACCGGGTATAAAAATCAATCCTGTTAAGATAGATGCGTAAATTTCGGACAAAATATTTTCCGAAAATACTTGACAAGCATTTATATTAATGATATAATAGCTAAGTATTTTAAGAATGTTATATCTGCTTTGTTTTAAGCGGATAAGGCATATTAATAAAAATTAATAATGGTTTCCGCAGACAGCAGGTACAAAATTAAATCCTGCCGAGGACAGATATAATATAGCGATTTTTTGCTGATTAATTATGAAGTTATGTCCTTTTGCGAATTTTGCGAAAGGACTTTTTTTACGGAAACTTAAACGGCTATATGGAAGGAGGAAGAATAATGCCAAGTCAGAAAGTATTAGAGAGCAAAAAGGCAGTTGTTGCCGAGCTTACTGAAAGACTAAAGAATGCACAGGCCGGTGTTATAGCTGACTACAGAGGTTTAACTGTTGAACAGGATACAGAGCTTCGTAAAAAGCTAAGAGAGGCCGGTGTTGAGTATACAGTTGTAAAGAACACATTAACACGTTTTGCTGCAAATGAGGTTGGATTATCTGAGCTTGATTCAGTACTTCATGGTCCTACAGCACTTGCTACAAGCACAGATGATGTTGTTGCACCTGCAAAGGTATTGGTTGAGTTTGCAAAGGAGCATGAAAATCTTGAAATTAAGTCAGGTTTTGTAGACGGCAAGGTTATAAGTGTTGACGAGGTTAAGACTTATGCATCTATCCCATCTAAGGAAGTACTTATTTCTAAGATGCTTGGAAGCTTACAGGCACCTATCAGCAAGCTTGCAAGAACTTTGGATGCTATTGCAAAGAAAGAAGATAACGGCGAAGCTGCGGCTGATGCTGAATAATCATTAAAATCAATTAAAAAATAAATATGAGGCAGAGAAATCTGCATAAATTATAAAAATTAACGGAGGTATTTTAAAATGGCTGATATCACAAAATTAGTTGATGAAATAAAAGAACTTACATTATTAGAAGTAAACGATTTAGTAAAGGCACTTGAGGAAGAGTTCGGCGTATCTGCTGCTGCTCCTGTAATGGTTGCAGGTGTTGCCGGTGATGCCGGTGCCGGCGCTGCTGAGAAGTCAGAGTTTGACGTTGTTCTTGCTAACGCAGGTTCTCAGAAGATTAAGGTTATAAAGGTTGTAAGAGAAATCACAGGTCTTGGTCTTGCAGAAGCTAAGGCATTAGTTGACGGTGCTCCAAAGACAGTTAAGGAAGCTGTTGACAAGGACGCTGCTGAGGAAATGAAGACTAAGCTTGAAGAAGTTGGAGCAACTGTTGAGCTTAAGTAATCAGTTTCTGATTAATATTTACTGTAAATTAATTATTCCCGAGCTTCAGATTGAGGTTCGGGGATTTTTTTAGTATTTGTTCCTTTTGCTCGTCCAAAAGGAACCGAAAACGACGGTCGGGGAAATTCCCCGACGCCCCGTAAAGCGTTCCGTATAGATTTAGTTTATTGAATACGGATTTTTAACTCACGTCAAGTGTGAGTTATACTGTTATGAACGTACTTGCAAGGGAACGCTGTGCAGCTTATTGAATTACGATATACTTTCAGAAGCAACTGCATATTTAAAAACAGAAAAGGACGATGTTAATAATATGTGTAGAAAGGTTGAAGCATTGGTAAAGGAAATATGCAAGGAATCACGTGAAGAATGGCTTGAAGAAGGACTCGCAAAAGGCAGAGAAGAAGGACGAGAAGAAGCAAATATTGAAATGGCGCTAAGCTTGGTTAAAATGGGTAAGCTTACTTTTGAAGAAATTTCGGAGGCGACAAAGCTTGGGATTGATGTGATTAAGAAGCTTACTGAAAAACATTCTGCATAAAATTTCGTATAAAATTCATTAAACGGCAGATTATAAATTCTGCCGTTTAATTCTATCTACTCTAAGTTGTCGCTCTGATGAGAATTTTTGGTTTTCCCTATTTTGGAAAGGATTTTTGCACGTTCTTGTTGCTGTTTGAAGGTTGTCCAATGAAAATATGTGGGAATAAATTCTCCGTATCTGGTTGTATCCTCTGTTAATTCTTCGGCGAATTCCTCGTCAAAAACCGATGTTTTACTTTTATTTGGAGTCTTATTGATAAATTTCATAGAAATATCCCCTTATTTTAATATTATTTATTAATATTATGGTTGATTTTAAGTTGATTATTCGTTATAATAAAAATGATACGTTAAAATATTTATGTTAACAGGTAAAATTAAAATATGAATTTTAACATAGTTTCACTTTTGAAAAGGAGAGATTAATATGACGCTTGAAGAAGTCAAAGAGCTTGACCAAAAGTATTATATGAATACTTTCGGCAGCAGAACCGAGCTTTGCTTTGAATCGGGAAACGGAATAAAGCTTAAAAATATAGACGGGGAGGAGTACTCAGACTTTTTCGCAGGTATTGCTGTTAATTGTTTGGGATATAATCATAAAAGACTTACGGAGGAGCTTTGCGAGCAGGTTAAAAATCTAATGCATACATCAAGTGTGTATTATGTGAAGAATCAGGCACTTCTTGCAAAGGAGCTTGCGGATAACTCTTGTGCTGACAGAGTATTTTTCGCAAATACGGGCGCTGAGGCGAATGAAGGTGCTATAAAGCTTGCGAAGAACTATTTTTACAAAAGCGGAAATCCGAGAACTGAGTTTATAACTCTTAAAAATTCGTTCCACGGCAGAACTCTTGCAACCGTTGCGGCAACAGGACAGGAAAAGTATCAGAAGCCATATGCTCCGCTTATTGAAAAGTTTACTCATGTTGATGCAAACGATATAGAGCAGCTTAAAAATGCTATGAATGATAATGTTGCGGCTGTAATGGTTGAGCTTATTCAAGGCGAAAGCGGTGTAAGACCTCTTACCCCTGAGTATGTAAATGCTGTCCGTGAGCTTTGCGATAAATACGGAGCATTTATGATCGTTGATGAGGTTCAGACCGGCATCGGCAGAACCGGCAGACTTTTTGCTTATGAAAATTATGGCGTTGAGCCTGATATATTTACGCTTGCCAAGGGTCTCGGCGGCGGAGTTGTAATAGGTGCACTTTGTGCAAAGGAGGAGGCGGCTAAGGGCTTTACACCGGGTGACCACGGAACTACTTTCGGCGGCAATCCTCTTTCAACAAGAGCAGGTCTTGTAGTTATTGACGAGCTTGTAAATAACGGCGTTCTTGAAAATGCTGAAAATATGGGCAAATATTTTAAGAATCAGCTTGATGAATTAGCCGAAAAATATTCGGAAATTGCAGAGGTTCGAGGAATGGGACTTATGCTTGGAGTCGAGTTTAAGGACGAAATTGCCGGAAAAATCGGTGCGTATATGAGGGAGAATAAGTACCTTGTGGGCGTTGTCGGAGCAAAGGTTTTAAGAATTGTTCCTCCGCTTATTCTTACAAAGGAAGACATAGACGGATTTATAAATGTACTTAATAGGGCTTTAAATGAGATTTAGTTTTTTAACAGATTAATTTTACCGTAGTTTTACGGAGAAATGGAGATAGAGTATATGAAACATTTAATAAGCTTGCATGATATAACTAATGAAGAGTTTAACAAGATTTTAACTCTTGCAGGGAAGCTAAAGGCAGAAACAAAGGCAGGAATTACGCATCACTTACTAAAGGGAAAGACTCTTGCGATGATTTTCACAAAGTCATCTACAAGAACCCGAATTTCATTTGAAACGGGAATGTATCAGCTTGGCGGATATCCTATGTTTTTAAGTGCAAATGATATGCAGCTCGGCAGGGGCGAAAGTATATATGATACAGCCAACGTAATGAGCCGCTTTGTTGACGGAATTATGATAAGAACCTATGCACACAGCGATGTTGAGGATTTGGCAAAGTATGGCACAGTTCCTGTAATTAACGGACTTACGGATTTGCTTCACCCATGTCAGGCACTTGCGGATTTCCTTACAATCTATGAGCATAAAGGAAAGCTTGAGGGTCTTAAGTTTGCTTATGTCGGCGACGGAAATAATGTTGCACATTCGCTTTTATATGCGGCGGCAAAGGCAGGTATGGATATCACTGTTGCAACTCCTAAGGGTTACGAATGTAATGAAGAAATAGTTGCAAATGCTAAGGATGACGCTAAGTCAACTGGAAGTACAATTGTTACAACCTATGACCCGCTTGAAGCGGTTAAGGATGCAGATATTCTATGCACAGATACTTGGGTAAGTATGGGACAGGAGGCTGAAAAGGCTGAGCGTGTAAAGATATTCTCACCATATCAGCTTAACGCTGAGCTTGCAAAGCACGCAAAGGATGATTATATATTCCTTCACTGTCTGCCGGCATACCGTGGCTATGAAGTAACTGAGGATATAATTGACGGTGAGCATTCCGTTATTTTTGATGAAGCAGAAAACAGACTTCATGCTCAGAAAGCTGTAATGGCTATGCTGATGGGCGACTAATTGATAAATTTTGGAGAGAAGATGAGATTTAATGACTGATAAATTATATGCTTTTGAGGTTAAGAGAGCAACGGAGGAGGACATTCCGGCGATTGCAAAAATTACAAAGGACGCATTCCTTAAGTATTGTGAGCAGGCGGGGCTTGATTACAATATCGAGGCTCTTAATGAAACCTATGAGGATATAAAGCATGACATAGAAACTAAAGAGGTTTTCGTAACATTTATTGACGATACTCCGGTAGGCTCTGTAAGAATTGAAATTTTTGATGACGGAACGGCTTATTTAAGCAGATTCGGAGTTTGTGCCGAGCAGAGAAACAACGGTATAGGTAAAATACTTATGAATGTTGTTGATAATGTTATGAAACAAAACAATATTAAGGTTTTAAGATTACATACAGGTTCACACGTTACATCACTTATACGCTTTTATTACGGAAGAGGCTTTTATATTGCGTCTGTTGAAAACAGCAGAGGTTACCCACGTGCGGAGCTTGTTAAGTATTACAGATAATTTTAAAAATATAATTGTATCAATGAAGATTAATTCTAATTATTAATATAACTGAAAAGGATAGGTAGGACGAATGAAAATTAAAGAGCTTTATTCAAAGTATGACAGTTTAAACAACACAGACATTTCGGTAAACGGCTGGGTAAGGACTATAAGAACATCAAAGAGCTTTGGTTTTATAGAAGTAAATGATGGTTCATTCTTCAAGAATGTTCAGGTAGTGTTTGAGGAAGAAAAGATATCAAATTATGCTGAGATAAGCAAGCTTAACGTGGGCTCGGCACTTAGAATAAAAGGCAGGCTTGAGGTTACGCCAAACGCAAAGCAGCCGTTTGAGATAAAGGCGGAAAGCATTACGGTTGAGGGAACAAGTTCTCCTGATTATCCGCTTCAGAAAAAAAGACACTCGCTTGAATTTTTAAGAACCATTCCTCATTTAAGAGCGAGAACAAATACCTTTTCGGCAGTATTCAGAGTACGCTCGTGCGTGGCTTATGCTATTCATAAGTTTTTCAACGAAAGAGGCTTTGTATATGTTCACACTCCGATAATTACAGGCAGTGACTGCGAGGGTGCGGGCGAGATGTTCAGAGTTACAACTCTTGATATGAACAAGCTTCCTCTTAATGATGAGAATAAGGTTGATTTTGCCGAGGACTTTTTCGGACAGGAAACCTCACTTACAGTAAGCGGTCAGCTTGAGGGCGAAACCTACTCTATGGCATTTGGAGATATTTATACATTTGGTCCTACATTCAGAGCCGAGAATTCAAATACTACACGTCATGCGGCAGAGTTTTGGATGATTGAGCCTGAAATAGCATTTGCGGATTTAAATGATGATATGGCACTTGCCGAGGATATGCTTAAATATATAATAAGATACGTTTTAGATAATGCACCGGAGGAAATGAATTTCTTTAACAGCTTTATTGATAAAGGTCTTCTTGACAGACTTAATAATATTTTAAATAATGAGTTCGGCAGAGTAACTTATACAGAGGCTGTTGAAATGCTTAAAAACAGCGGCAAGGAATTTGAATTTCCTGTTGAATGGGGAATTGACCTTCAGACAGAACACGAGCGTTATTTGACAGAGGAGATATTCAAAAAGCCTGTTTTTGTTACAGATTATCCAAAGGATATAAAGGCGTTTTATATGCGACTTAACGACGATAAAAAAACAGTTGCGGCTATGGATTGCCTGGTTCCGGGAATAGGTGAGATTATAGGCGGAAGTCAGAGAGAGGAACGTATTGAAGTTTTAACCGAGAGAATGAAGGAGCTTGGACTTTCTGAGGAGGATTACAAACATTATCTTGATTTAAGACGTTACGGCGGAACAAAGCATGCGGGATATGGTCTTGGATTTGAAAGAGTAATTATGTATCTTACGGGAATGTCCAATATTCGTGACGTAATTCCTTATCCGAGAACGGTTAATAACTTAGGTTAAATTACGATTTAAAGAGGCGGTTTATATATGGATTTAGGAGTTTGGGTTATTATAGCGTTAATTGTTATATATATATTTATAAAGAGGTCGAATTTATATGCTCTTTATGCAAGACGGCTTTATGTGACGGGAAAAGCCGATAAGGCAATTAAAGCATTTGAGCTTGCGGATAAAATGGGTAAGATGAGCGGTGAGAATAAAATGCTGTTTGGTTATGTTCTTTTAAGAGAAGGCGACCTTGACAGAGCAAGACAGGTTTTAACCGTTGCTTCAATGAACCCTCTTGAGAAGAATGGAGTAAAGCTCAGAATTAAATCGCTTCGTGCATTGGTTGCGTGGAAGGAGGGAGATGTCCCTCTTGCGACCGAAATGCTTGAAGAGGTTGCCGAGGTTTATAAAAATACATCTGTGTTTCAGAATCTCGGGCTTATGTATATAATAGGTAAGAACTCCGAGAAAGCGGTCGAGTTTTGTGAAATGGCATATGAATATAATTCAAGTGATAATATTCTTCTTGATAATCTCTGTGAGGCATATGTATTAAGCGGTGACTACGAAAAGGCAGAGGAGCATTACAAAATCCTTATGGAGAGAAAGCCTGAGTTTCCCGAAGCATACTATGGATATGGCTTTCTAAAATTGAAAAACGGCG
>CAMCUJ010000003.1 GCA_945878965.1 uncultured Clostridia bacterium | reverse complement strand
AAATCACTCATAAGTTTCTACCCCAATACTTGCTGACACAAAGTCGTCTATATTCTTAGCATTTTCTGCTTCAATTTCCTTCTTATAAATCTCAAGCTGTTTTTCTCTCAGCCTTTCGTAAGTCTTACGCTTTCTCATACACTCGATAAGCTCAGCCTGTGCAACACTTCTCTCATCCTGCTTTACCGCAATCTCAAGTTCCGTATCCACTATACACTTCTTTAAATACCTTGTATAGTTTTCGGTATTCATCAAGTCTCCAATTTCCATTGTACGAAACGAATACTGCATAGCTTCTGTAATACTTTGGCTGAATTCATCTTTTTGATCGTTTAGCCTTGCGATTTCCGCATTTATCATCGCAAGTTCATTTTTCTTCTCTTTTTCAAGTGCGACTTCAATATTTAACAATGTTTGAAGTGTAAATTTAAACTTCTTCATTCTATCACACTAACCTTTTTAATCAAACCATAATTCCGAAAATTGCTCATCGACCTAACATATGTAAATTTAAAACTCTATTTTTCAATCTCCTTAAGCGCCTCTATAACCTCATCAAATTCAAATCTTTCATCAACCTTCTGTTTGAGCAAATCATTAATATCGCCTATCTTGTCGATGGCCTCATCAATCTCGGGATTGGAACCCCGCTTGTAGGCTCCTATGTTAATCAAATCTTCTGCGTCCTTATATACCGCCATCTTATTTTTAGCATAATTCGCAGCATCCTTATGCTCAGGTGATACTATATCCGACATAAGACGGCTTATACTGGCTAAAACATCAATTGCCGGATAGAAGTTTCGGTTTGCCAATGCTCTTGACAAGACAATGTGACCGTCAAGTATACCTCTAACCGTATCAGTTATCGGCTCATTCAAATCATCGCCTTCAACCAAAACCGTATAAAGTGCGGTTATAGTACCTTTAGCCGATGCTCCGGTTCTTTCAAGAAGCTGTGGCAGCTCTGTGTAAACCGACGGTGTATAACCACGTGATACAGGCGGTTCGCCAAGTGCCATTCCTATCTCTCGCTGAGCCATTGCAAATCGAGTTACAGAGTCCATAAGAAGTAAAACCTTCTTGCCTTTATCTCTAAAAAATTCAGCTATAGCAGTTCCGGTCATAGCCGCCTTAAGTCTTATAAGGGCGGGTCTGTCCGATGTTGCAACAACTATTACCGACTTCTCAAGACCCTCCTTTTGTAAGTCCTTTTCTATAAAGTCATTAAGCTCACGGCCACGCTCACCCACAAGAACTATTACGTTTATATCCGCTTTTGCGTTTCTTGCTATCATACCAAGAAGTGTACTTTTACCAACACCGCTTCCTGCAAAAATGCCGACTCTTTGACCTTCGCCTATTGTAAGCATACTGTCTATCGCCTTAATTCCAAGAGGCATTATATTCTTAATTCTTGGTCGCTCCATAGGATTGGGCGGGTCATTTTCAACAGGAAAATATTCTCCGTCACCAATATCTCCAAGCCCGTCTATAGGCTGTCCAAGTCCGTCAAGAACTCTGCCCTTAAGATTTTCGCTTATCTTTATCTCAAGACCTCTCTTAGTCGCAACAACCTTGCTTCCTGCTCCGACTCCGCTCAGCTCACTGTATGGCATCAGCACAACCTTGTTTTCTCTAAAACCTATTACCTCTGCCCTTATTTGAGTTTTGCCGTCAAGCGAATATATATCGCACAACTCACCTATTTGAGCTATAGGTCCCACAGATTCAACGGTGAGTCCCGTTATTCGGCTTACCTTACCGTAATAATTAAGCGGGTCAGCATCTGCGATTTTTAATTTAAATCGATTAATTCTTCCTTCTCTGTCCAAACCTTTCCCGCTCCTTTTTTGTTTTGTTTAAACCGACATACTATACTAAATTTTATTTCTTTATTCTTCCATAGATGAAGCTAAGTTATTAAGCTGTTTATCCATAGAAATGTCTATAGTTCCGTTATCGAGATCAATAAGTGCATCCTTCTCTCCAAGCAGTTTGTTTTCCTGCAGAGTATATTTCTTTGCAAGCTCAGTTTCCTTAAGCCTTTCAAGATTTTTGATTGAAAGCTCAATTATAACATTCTTTTCATTCTTATAATCTTCCATAACCTTATTAAGTGCTGCAAGAATTGCCTCATCATTTCTTCTAAACTCAATATCTGTAATCTTCTGAGCCATCTGAACGGATAAATCAAGAATATCATCACTAAATTTCTTAATTTCTTCTTCAAACCTGCATTTTTGTTCTTCAATCAGCTTGTTTGAATTTTCAAGTACAACCGCATACTTTTCAGCTGCCTCATTAAGTCCCTTTTCAAAGCCTTCCTTTTGCTTAACATCGAAAATCTTTGCCGACTCATATCTTATCTGCTCAAGCATCTGCTCAGCCTCACTATGAGCCCTCTGGATTATTTCCTCGGCAATAACATTAGCATTTTTCTCAATCTCTTTAACCCTACGGTTAATCTCGCTTGTAACTATCGCTTCCTGCTCATTTGTAAGCTCGCTGCTTTTATCCTCAATCTCTGACTCAATAACGAACGGAGTTTTATTATTATAATTAACCTTAGCTCCCTTAATTACATTATACAAACAATTCGTCTCCTTCGTTTCTTACTATTATAATTTCGCCTGCATCCTCCAATGATCTTATTGTATTGACAATCTTCTGCTGTGCCTGCTCAACATCCTTGATACGTACAGGTCCCATAAATTCCATATCCTCCACAATCATATCCTTTAGACGTGCAGATAGATTGCTTAAGATAACCTCCTTAACCTCAGGTGTTGTACCCTTAAGTGCAACTGCAAGTTCTTTGTTTTCTGTTTCCTTAAGAACCTTCTGAATTGATTTAGGATCAAGCTTAACAATATCTTCAAATGCAAACATTCTCTTTCTGATTTCTTCGGTAAGCTCCGAATCATACTCATCAAGAAGCTCAAGAACTCTCTTTTCAGTACCTATATCTACAGAGTTTAGGATATCAACAGTATTTTGAAGACCGCCGACAATTGTGTAATCCTCAACGCCAAGACTTGAAAGCTTCTTTTCAAGAACTCGCTCAACCTCTTTTATGTATTCCGGAGATGTTCTGTCCATCTTCGCTATCTTCTCAATTACCTTAGCCTGCTGCTCATTTGGAAGTGCCGAAAGCACCGATGCTGCCTGCTGTGGCTTTAAATACGCAAATATAAGTGCTATTGTCTGCGGATTTTCGTTCTGTACAAAGTTAAGTATCTGATTCGGATCCGCTTTTCTTAAATAATCAAAAGGACGCACCTGAAGCGACGATGTAATTTTACCTATAAGCTGATATGCTCTCTCATTTCCCAAGGCATCCTCAAGTATATCCTTTGCATACTCTATACCACCTTCGGAAATGTAATTCTGAGCTAAACATAACTCGTAAAATTCATCAAAAACTTCATTTCTGGTTTCAGCATCAACTGTTCGTACATTTGTAATATCCAGTGTCAGCTGTTCTATCTCATCCTCACGCAAATGTCTGAAAATCTCAGCCGACGCTTCTTTTCCAAGTGAGATTAATAAAACTGCGGCTTTTTCACTTCCCGATAAACCATTTTTTCCTGCCACGATTATTTACCTCCCATCCTCGTCAAGCCAATTTCTAAGCAACTGTACGATAAATTCCGGATTTTCTGCGATATTCTTCTCGATAAGTCTTCTCTTGTCTGTCTTTTTCTCGCTGAATACCAAATCCTCATCTACATCTTCCTCCTCTGTCATCAAGCCCACAGATTCAAATGTAGCTTCAAGCTCTTGTCTTGCACGTTTCTTGCTGTTTATTCTTATTATAATGAATATAATCAGACAGATTATAAGTGCAAGCGCTGCATATATTATCATATTTCTTACTGTATTCTTCTTCTCTAAATCTCTTGATGCCGCTGCGTTGCTTTCAAATACATTTTCAATTTCGCTTCTTGAATCAAACGCCATCGTCTGAACAACAACTCTCTCCGGATTAATTCCTGTTGCTCCGGCAACTATCTGCTTAACCTTTTCCTCAGCACCCTCTTGAAGATTTTCGTTATCCAAAATAACCGATACAGATATATCGCTTATAGAACCCTCGGATTTCTGAAGAAGCTCCTTGACTGAGTTAATCTCATAATTTACAGTCTTATCCGTCTTTTTATATTCTCCGCCGTTTACTGCGTTATTTTCCGGATATTGAACTGTTCCGCCGTTTGCATCAAGTCCCGCAGCACCCGCTATCTGAGAATTGGTAGCAACCTCTTTGCTCTCATTCTTGCTTACGGGAATTCCTTCTGTTGTTCCCGCAACAGGCTCATATGTCACACTTTCCGTAGTCTTTTTGTCAAAATCAAGAGATACTCTTACACCTATAATTACCTTGCCTATACCAAATACAGGCTCAAGCATTGAATTAATCTCTTTCTTATACTCATCACTTACCTTGGTTTCCATATCAAGCTGATTTGATGCGACATCCGCCTCCGCACTGCCGCTGCGGCTAAGAACATTACCGTTTCCGTCAACAATTAATACCTGATCTTCCTCAAGTCCCGGAACGCTTTTTGCTACAAGTCCTACTATACCTGTAACCTGTCCCTTTGAAAGCGACATACCATTCTTAATTCTAAGTATCACAGATGCCGATGCACTCTGCTTATCCGATTTTAGCACATAAGCTGTGCTGTCCGGTATATGTAATGTAACTATAGCATCATCAATTGCTTCAAGCGACTTTATTGAATTTTGCAGCCTGTCCTGAAGCTGAAACTGCATATATTTCTGTTTCTCATAATCCGTTGTTCCAAAACCTGTTCCCGACTTAAATAAATCATAATTAAGTCCGGTATTCGGATATCCTTGTGACGCAAGCTCCATTCTAAGCGTTGTTTCCTTTTCTTTCGGCACAAGTATTGTGCCCGTTCCCTCTGCCTTTGCATTTATCCCAAGCTCAGTAAGCTTAGTCATTATTTCGCCGGCCTCACTCGCTTCAAGTCCGGAATACAACACAGAATATTCCGTCCGATTAAGAAGGAGTACCGCCGCTATTATTACCACAAGAATTACTGCTGCGGATATTATATATGTATATCTTTTCTTCTTCTCTAATTTATCCCAATAATCTTTTATTGGTTTAAAGAATTTTTCAACACTATTATCCAACTTGACTATCCTCTTTTCCATTTTGTTTTCAGCTTAAAGTCTGAATATATTCAAATTACACCTGCATTCTCATTATCTCATTATATGCATCAACCACTTTATTTCTTATCTGCACTGTAAGCCTTAATGCTATATCCGCCTCAGCAGCCTTAGCTGTTGCTTCGTGAATATTCTCAAGAGTACCTGTCATTAAATCATAGTTTGCAGTCTGATTAACACTGTCTGTTTCATTTACAATCCCTATAAGATTGTCAAATACCTCTTTAAATGTTTCTCCGCCCGAAGTATACGCCTCGGTAACTGTGTTTTGATTATCTGTGTTTAATAGATTTATCGAATTTATTGAATTAATTCCATTCATTTTATCAGCTTCCTCCATAGTCTTAAGTATTAGGTTATTCTGATGCCCTTTTTATCAATAACATTATTAAATTCTATGCAATCATAATTAAATACTTAACATAACCGCATAAACCTTACTTTCCTATCTCAAGTGCCTTAAGCGCCATAGACTTAGTAGTATTGAACGCTGTAACATTCGCCTCATACGAGCGTGATGCCGCCATTAAGTCAACCATCTCAGTAACCGTATCAACGTTCGGCATATTTACATATCCCTCTTCATTTGCATCAGGATGGCTCGGATCATAAACAAGTTTAAACGGCTCACGGCTTTCAACAACAGATGCAACTCTCACACCTCCGCCATACATACTGGCTTTTGTCTGATTAAGCGTATCTGAAAACGATACCGCATTTTCTCTTTCTCCAAGCACAACGTTTCTTCTTCTGTACGGAGTTCCGTCAGCAGTTCTCGTAACCTCCGCATTCGCTAAATTTTCACTTATTACATCCATTCTGAATCTTTGTGCCGTAAGTGCTGTAGCACTTATATTTAATCCATTAAGTAATGCCATATCCTAATCCCCCATTATATACTTTTCTCCTCCGAAACAACTTCTCTGTTCTGCCTTTTCCGGACTCTAAAAGTTTTCGTTTTATCAATTAAATTTCCCGCTCTTTATTTTCATAAAATCATATATAAGCAATTTCAATTACCAAAGTATGCTTTTGATGGTTTACTTGCCGTCACCCGCAACATATCTAAGTCTTGAATATTCATTATTAAGCTTTTGTGTAAGCGTGTAATAATAAAGTGCGTTTTTCGCCTTCTGAGTCTGTTCCTGTTCTATATCAACATTGTTTCCGTCAAACCTTGTGGTCTGCTCCCAATTAGTAACAACTCTTGGCTTTATATAACCGTCAGAAACACCCAAATGCTTGCTTCGTGTAGTTTTCATAAGTTCAGCACTTCCCTCTGTTTTTTGCTTAAGAAGCGTTTCAAATTCTACGGTAGATGCCTTAAAATTAGGCGTTTCATTATTTGCTATGTTATTATTTATAACCTCATCTCTAAGCCACGCTGCATCAAGTGCGTTTCGCAAACTTGCCGTGTGAGAAAAAATAGCCGGTACCATATCAATTAGCCCCCCTTATTTCAATTAAAATATAATTTATACACTATTAAAACCACTATTTCATATAACCCATTATTTTATTAACGTAATTCTGCGTTTCCTTAGGCAGCCTTGCAAACTGCTCCGGATCGTCAATATTTGTAATATTAAGACTCTTAAGCTTTGACGGTCCGCAATTATACGCCGCAAGTGCCATTTTTACATTTCCGCCGAAATTCTCAATCTGAGTCTTAAGATATCTTATTCCGCCGTCTAAATTCTCAACTGCATCATAAGGATTCTTAACACCCAGTGCTTTTGCGGTAGCCGGCATAAGCTGCATAAGACCTATAGCGCCGGCACCGGAAACCGCCGACGGATTAAAGTTTGATTCGGTTTTTATTACCGCCTTTATAAGGTTTGCATCAAGATTGTACATACAAGCTTTATTCTGTATCGCAGACTCCAAAGCTCCCCCGTCAAGGCTTCCTCCAAGACCCGTATATGTATAATTTCCGCTAAGTGCCGATGATCCGAAAGTGCCACCGGAATTTAAACTGTCATTTCCGTAAATCGAATTCAGATAATAAGCGGAAAGTCCGCCTGAAGACTCCGTTTTCTGAACCGAGTTAAGCGTATCCGCAAAATCCGTACTTCCGGCCACCTGACTTGTCATATTGGCATACACAGAAGTTGCCATACCGATTTTTCCTTCTATTTTCGCCGTAATCTCCGACATTTTCTGATTGTAAAACGCACAAGGATCTATCAACTTAACTACCTCCGAATTTCATAACCTCTAAAGCTTAAACCTTTAACATTATTATTATTTCATATGTATTATATCTATATAATTATACACTTAAAATGTAAAAAAATCAATACTTTTATTTAAACCTGTTCTGTAAATTTATTTCAACTATCTTTTAATTCCCTTTTAATCTTATGCTTAAGACTTATTATATGTATTTTTTTGTATAGTTTTTACGAAATTTTAAATCATTTTTTTATATTTAATTCTTTTTTCTATATTATTCACAAACTTTAATAAGATTTTTCTTATATTTTATACAAAGATTTTTAAATGTAAAATCAACTATATAATCAACTGTAGATATAATGCTTCGTTTTCTATTGATTAATGAAGTTTTTTTAGCTCAAATCAAGTGTTTTTTTGATAAAGCTATTGAAAAAAAGTACGATATATATTATAATATATAGTACATAATTATTTAGTATTATTTGTAGAGTTATGAGCTTTATTAATACGTAATTGATAATTTATTGCAGGGGAGAATATCTGCGTTGTCCCGATTAATGATTTATAAACAGCTCTATACTTTTAATAAGCTGAATTACAGATTGAGAGGTTAATTCTATGGAACAATTAGGTATAGGTGATTTAAGTGATTTTCACCTTGATATGCTCAGAGAGATAGAAAACATAGGAATGGGAAATGCCACAACATCTCTTTCGGATATGCTTGGACAAAAAATTGACGTATCTGTTCCAAATGTTGATGTCATTGATATTTCCGAAGTTTATAACCGAATAGACGGCTCTGAAAATATGGTTGTCGGAATAATATTCAATATGACCGGCGATATTGAGGGAAATATGCTTTTTATTCTTGAAGAACAATTTGCACTCGATATGATAAAAAGACTTATGGGCGTTGATGTTGCAAGCCTTGCGGAGCTTAATGAAAACGACTGCTCCGTTCTTCAGGAGGTAGCAAATATAATGGCAGGAAGCTTTCTTCGTTCGCTTTCCGAGCTTACAGGCTTTACAATTTCATTGTCTGTTCCGTTTATTTGCATAGATATGCTTGGTGCTATTATGAATATTCCGATTTCTCAATTCGGAATGATTGGAAACAAAGTTCTGCTAATGCAGGAGAACATATTAGGCGACCATTGTTACTACAACAGTTTTCTTCTTCTTGCACCTACAGTTGAATCACTTTCAAAACTGCTAAATAAGGTGGGAAGCATTTATGGGTAATGTTGTTACGGTAGGTATTTCGGATTTAAAGGTTGTCTCCGGTTCTGATTCTCTTATAACATATGCACTCGGTTCGTGTGTCGGAATATGTCTTTATGACTCGGAAAACAAAATTGCGGGAATGTCGCATATCTTGCTTCCGGCAAGATCTCCAAACGACGAAAACCTTATGAAATATGCTGATACCGCAATCCCTATTTTAATAAAAGAAATGGTATCAGCACACGCAAACAGAGAAAATTTGGTCGCAAAAATTGCAGGCGGTGCAAGTATGTTTGCCTTAGCCTTTTCCTCATCATCACTTTCGCAGATAGGAACACGAAATGTAGAAGCTGTAAAAGCCGCACTAAGCCGTGAAAAAATTCCGATTATTGCCGAGGCTACCGGCGGAAATCAGGGACGTACAATACAGTTCAGTGCCGAAAACGGCAGTTTGCTTGTAAGAACCGTTCCTAAGAGCGAAATGACTATATAATATTAGTTTAGCTATATCCAAATTGATATAACTATATTAAAAAAAACATAATCATAGAAGCTATCGAAAGACAGGTACAAATTAAGGCTATAGTTATAGCTGTAACCAGGATTACATATAAAAATCTTTCTTTAATTTTAAGATTTTTATCGTTTTCTGTGCCGCTTGACTTGATTTTCATATAACTATAGCTTTTACTGTTACTTAAAATGCTGTTTGATAATTCATACGGCGATAAATTCGGATTTGACGGATACTTTTTATCATTTGAGTTATTCATTTTATCCGAAATATTATCATTATTTCCGTACAAATTAAAATTACGGCGGTTTGGATTACGTTTATACATATTATTCTCCTTTGAAAGCTTTATAATTAGTTTTACCGGCGAATTGTTCCAAGAGTTCAATTCGCTAAGTTGCTGTTTATTCAAATTTATTATTTACATAAATTTGTTAATTATTCAGAATTAAAAGCTATCTGCATTTCGCACAAAGATATTTTACGGAAAGGAAGGAAGGTACACAGATTATGAATAAAACAAAAATATTTACGGGCCTTATACTGGGCTTTGCCTTAATGTGTATAACTCCGATTTTTATGCAGAACGCTTCTGCAGCGGTATATGATTCCTTTACATACAGAATAAACGACGGAGATACCATTTCAATACTTGATTATCCAACATCAAAATCCGGAGCTCTTGAAATTCCGAATGAAATAGCCGGAATGCCGGTTGTAAGCATTGAGGACGGAGCGTTTGAGGGCTGTAACAAGCTTACAAGCGTAAAGATTCCGGCTAATATCAACTATATCGGAACAAGAGCTTTTAATGCAGAAGGACTTCTTGAAATAATGGTATCGGATATGAACAGTAACTACTGTGCAATATCGGGAGTATTATTCTCAAAGGATACAACAACTCTTGTACAGTACCCAATAGGCAGAGAGGATATAACCTATGAGATACCTCAGCACGTATCAACCATCGGAAAATACGCATTTGCAAACGGGGAAAATCTTACCGAGATAACTGTTCCGGGTACGGTAAAAACAATTGACGACGGAACATTTTCGGAATGCACAAATCTTCTTACAATAGGCTTTGAAGATGGTCTTGAGCAGATTAATGCAGAAGCGTTTTACGGCTGTAAAAAGCTCACTGAATTCGTTCTTCCGGATTCGCTTACATACATAGGCGACAGATGCTTTCAAAACTGCAGCGGACTTCTTACAATGGGAATTCCAAGCCGTGTATGGTATGTCGGAACAAGTGCATTTGAAGGCTGCACAAAGCTTGCAAGCGTAGTACTTCCAAGTCAGCTGCTTTCACTTAATCCAAGAACATTCTTCAAGTGTACCTCACTTACTGAGGTAGACCTTCCGTATAACGTAACAAATGTTGGTGAAAGTGCATTTGAAAATTGCTCAAATCTTACTAAGGCAATCGTCCGTGAGAACGTTAACACTATTGAGGATCGTGCATTTTACGGTTGTTCAAAGCTTAACACTGTAGATATTCATCCGGGAACAACTAAGCTTGGAAAACAGGTTTTTTATAACTGTAAAGGTCTTATAAATGTAACACTTCCGCTTTCAATTCAAGAAATAGGCGAAGAAGCATTCCTTGGGTGTTCGGGACTTACTGATGTCGATATTCCAAAAGGAATACAGACAATTCACGACAGAGCATTCAAAAACTGTACAGCACTTGGAAAAATTCTTCTTCCGGATACAATAACCAATATAGGTGAAGAAGCATTTTACAACTGTGCAAAGCTTGCTAAAATAACCTTATCGGCAGGACTTTCCGAAATCAAGCCGTCTACATTCTTCGGCTGTAAGGCTTTAACAACAATCATCATTCCATCTACCGTAAAAACAATAGGTGATATGGCATTTAAGAATTGTGCAAAGCTGTACGAGGTTCAGATGTCAAACAATATATCTTTTATTGGTGACGAAGCATTTTACGGCTGTGCCGCACTCAGTGTAATTTCACTTCCGGGAACCACCGAATCAATCGGAACAAAAGCATTTTACGGCTGTAAAGGTCTTCTTTATATGACAATACCGCAGCTTATAACAGAAATACAGCCCGAAACATTTTCCGGCTGTGCGGGACTTGTAGATGTATCCTTGCCGGAGGGACTTGAAACGATAGGCGAAGAAGCATTTTATGCCTGCAAGGCACTTAAAACCATAAACTTTCCCGAAACTCTTACGATTTTAGGGAACGCTGCGTTTTATAATGCCTCATCTCTGCAGGAAATAATTCTTCCCGACAATCTTACAACAATTCCGGCAAAAGCATTTTACGGCTGTAAACTGCTTACATCGCTTAAGCTTCCCGAAAATATAGACAGTCTTGGAACTCAAGCATTTTACGGATGTGCTGCACTTCCTTCCTTAAGAATACCGGGTTCTCTTACAGAAATTGGCGACAGTGCATTCTATAACTGTAAAATGCTTAAGGTTTTAACACTTGAAGAGGGAATTGAAACCATATTAAAGCAAGCTTTTTACAACTGTAACTCTCTTACCGATATAGTTATTCCTACTACGGTTAAAAAAATCGGCGACAAAGCATTTTACGGCTGTAAGTCGATGTACTCGGCAATGTTTGCCGGAAATTCTCCGACAACATTCGGACGTTCGGTATTTTACGGATATCCCGATGAAGGTGAAAAAGCATTCTCGATATATATATACTCTACATCAACAGGATTTTCAACTCCCGAGTGGAACGGATATCCCTGCCGTGTAGTTGTAATAACTGAAATTATTGTTCAGCCTCCTAATAAGGTAGACTATGTAGAGGGTGAATCTCTTGACACCGAAGGAATGATTGTAACAGTAGTTTACGACAACGGTTCAACGCTTCCTGTTACAAGTTATTCCATATCGGGTTTTGAATCACTTACTCTCGGAACAAAGACTGTAACGGTTACATATGCCGGATTTACCGATACCTTTGAAGTAGTTGTCAGAAAACGTAACCTCTCAAATATTACGGTTTCTCCGCCGCACAAGCTAAGCTATCTTGAGGGCGAAAACCTTGATACAACAGGAATGATAGTATATGCACACTATGACAACGGTTCAACGGAAGAAGTTAAAACGGGCTATGAATTAAGAGGTTATACTTCAACACCGGGAATTAAAACCATAACAATTTCGTATAACGGATTGTTTACTACATTTAATGTTTCGGTAGCTCCAAAGAATCTTGCGTATATTTCGGTATATCCTCCGACAAAGCTTACCTATAAGGAAGACGATAAGCTTGACCTTACCGGTATGCGAGTTATGGCGGTATATACAAACGGTACAAATGAGCTTATAACCTCGAATTACAGCGTTTCCGAATGCGAAATGACAGCAGGAACTCATACTATTACAGTAACCTATGCCGGATACAGTGATACCTTTGATATCTACGTATCGGCAAAGAGCTTTACAACTATTAGAATTGAACCTCCAACAAAGCTTGAATATATTGAAGGACAGGAGCTTGATCTTACAGGACTTAAGGTTATAGCAATATACAGTACAGGTCTTGAGAGCCCTGTAGATGTTTACGAGATATCAGGCTTTGATTCAACTCCCGGTACAAAAACTATAACAGTTACTTATTCGGGAATGTCTAAAACATTTGATGTAATAGTAATTCCGAAAACACTTCTTGGAATTGAGGTTACACCGCCTTCCACACTAACCTACATTTTAGGCAATAGGTTTGATTCAAAAGGACTTAATGTTGAGGCAGTTTACGATAACGGAATTAACGAAGATGTAACCTTATTTGCCGAAATAAGCGAAGTTGATGATACAAAGGTGGGTATTCAGACTGTAACTGTTACTTATGAAGGCTTTACTTATAAATTCAAAATAGAAATAGTTGATGAAAGCTTAAAAGGAATTACAGTAACTCCTCCGACAAAGCTTGAATATATTGAAGGCGAGGAATTTGACCCAAGCGGAATGGTAGTTACAGCATACTTTGCAGACGGAAAATCAAGTGTAGTTGACGTTTATGAAGTACGGGGGTTTTCAAAGGAAGTCGGAACACATCTTATAGTTGTTTCATATGCCGGATTCAGTCAATCGTTTGAAGTTATAGTAAAACAGGATAAAACGAAGTTTGAAATTCTTGAACCACACATTAACTATGCGGCAAAGAAAAATGATATGGTAACCGTTATGGCATCTGTTACAAATAACCGTGATTATATGATACCGGGAACATTGATTGTCGGTGTATATAATTCAAGTCACCAGCTTGTTGATATAAAATATCAGAAGTTTAATATTGAAGTGACCGGTGCAGAGCAAACATTTATACTTAATGTACCGTTTGATCTTGAAATTGACGGCTCATACGCAAAAGCATTTATATGGAGTAACTTTGATGATATGACCATACTTTCACTGCCGACCTTCCGAATGCTTACAGACTAAGATTTCAGTCTAAGATTTCAGTATTTCAAAAATCAAAGTAAAGCATCAAAAATTAAATATCAATAAAATTTACAAATTTAAAAGGGCTGTAACAATTCGATTTACAAATCGTTTTGCTGCAGCCCTATCTTATAACTTTTTTATTCAATCATTATCTTTTAATAAGAGTACCTATTCCGCTGTTTGTGAATATCTCAAGAAGAATACAATGCGGTATACGTCCGTCGATAATATGAACGCCGTTTACACCGTTTTGAATTGCGTCAAGTCCGCCGAGAACCTTAGGAATCATTCCTCCGGCAATTACACCGTTATCAATCAGCTCAAGAATTTCACGTTTATTTATCTCATAAATTATCTCGTCACTGTCCTTTGAAAGCTTTATACCCTCAATATCCGTAAGAAGCATAAGCTTTTCCGCCTCAAGAGCCGATGCAATGGCTCCGGCTACAGTATCGGCATTTATGTTGTAGCTGTTTCCTTCCTTATCGGTTCCGATCGGTGCAACGACAGGTATGTAATTGTCATTAACCAAAACCTCAAGTATATGTTCGTTAATTGATGTTATCTTTCCGACAAATCCAATATCAGCCGGCTCTCCGTCAACCATAGTATATTGTTTTTCACACTCGATAAGGCGACCGTCTATTCCGCATAGTCCGATAGCTTTTCCGCCTTTTTTGTTAAGAAGTGAAACTATATTCTTATTTGTTTTACCTACAAGTACCATCTGTGCAACATCCATAGTTTCAGCATCAGTTACACGAAGACCGTTTATAAATTTCGTTTCTATATTATATTTCGTTAAAGCACTTGTAATATCGGGACCGCCTCCGTGAACTATAATCGGGTTAAGCCCTATGTATTTAAGAAGTGTTATATCCTCCATAACCTTATTTTTAAGCTCATCATTTATCATAGCATTTCCGCCGTATTTAATTACAACCGTCTTTCCGTTGAACTTCTGAATATACGGAAGTGCTTCAATAAGTATATTAGCTTTCTTAATAAGTTTATCGGGATTTATCATTTTTTCGTGATGCATCGTATTATTCCTTTCCGTATGAATTTGCATTTACAAATTCATTAATTAATATGTAAAGCAGATATTAAAGGTACATAGGCGTATTCTTAAGCCCCAAATCTTCATCAAATCCGCATATAAGATTCATATTCTGAACAGCCTGTCCTGCCGCACCCTTAATGAGATTATCAATACACGAAACCACAACAACTCTGTTTAAACGTTCATCAACCACCGCTCCGAGTCCTACATAATTAGAACCGGCAATGTGCTTGATTTCCGGAAGTGTGCCGCTTTCGTAAACTCTTATAAACTTATCGCCGTCATAGAATTTCTTAAACGCCGAAATAACCTCATCCTGAGTTACCGGCTTTGAAAGGTTTGCATAACAGGTTGCAAAAATTCCTCGCTTCATAGGTGCAAGATGCGGAGTGAAGGAAAGCATAATATCTTCTCCCGCAATCAGTGAAAGCTCCTGCTCAATTTCAGATGTATGCCTGTGAGTTGCTACCTTATAAGCCTTCATAGTTTCGGTACATTCGCAGAAAAGATTAGGAAGGTTAAGTCCTCTGCCGGCACCCGTAACACCGGATTTGGCATCTATTATGATAGACTTATTGTCAATCATATTATTCTTAACAAGAGGTGCAAGTGCAAGAATAGAACAGGTAGTATAGCAGCCCGGATTTCCTATAAGAGAATAGTTTGGTATCTCATCTCTGTGAAGCTCACAAAGTCCGTAGACAGACTTTTCAAGAAGCTCCGGACAATCATGAGGCATTCCGTACCATTTTTCATAAACATCCTTATCATTATATCTGAAATCACCGCTAAGATCAATTATTTTAAGCCCCTTTTCGTAAAGACTCGGAATAACTTCCTTAGATGCACCGTGCGGAAGTGCAGTAAACACAAGCTCACAGCTCTCGGCTATATCATCAATATCAAGCTTTGAACACTCAATATCACATATTCCCTTAAGATTTGGGTAAACCTCGGATATTTTCTTTCCCTCAAAGCTTTGTGAAACTATACGCACAATATTTGCCTCGGGATGCATAGTAAGCAAACGTACAACTTCAATTCCGGCATAGCCTGTTCCGCCTAAAATACCTATATTTATCATCTTTTATTTCTCCCTCACTTATGTAATAAACTGTTTCGATTTTTAACTTAAATGTCAATCGTTAAAATATTTAATAAAATGTGTGTAAAATTTAAGCTTGCTTTTGTACATTTTAACATACATATAAGTTTTAAATATATTATACCGCATTTTCTGCATTATTTCAAGGGTTTTGAGGATATTGTTGACGACTAATTATACAAAATTACTAAAATAGTTTTTTGAATTTTGTATAATTAGGCTCTAACAATATTATTAAATTTGTGATACAATAGTATTGCATTTAGATTAAGAGTTTAAAACTACGATTAAAAATTTTAGGAGGATACAAACAAATGGCAAGTTTAAGTCTTAGAAATATTTATAAAACTTATTCCGGCGGTTTCACAGCCGTAAAAGATTTTTCGTTGGAAATCGACGACAAAGAATTCGTAATTTTGGTAGGACCTTCAGGCTGCGGTAAGTCTACAACACTTAGAATGATTGCAGGTCTTGAAGAAATTTCTGAAGGTGAGCTTTACATAGGCGATACACTTGTAAACGACATAGCACCAAAGGACAGAGATATAGCGATGGTTTTCCAGAACTATGCTCTATACCCGCATATGACAGTATACGAAAATATGGCATTTGGTCTTAAGCTTAGAAAGATACCAAAGGACGAGATAAAGAGAAAAGTTCTTGAAGCAGCGCAGATACTTGATATTGAGCATCTTCTTGACAGAAAACCAAAGGCATTATCAGGTGGTCAAAGACAGCGTGTTGCTCTTGGTCGTGCTATCGTACGTGAGCCTAAGGTATTCTTGATGGATGAGCCTCTATCGAACCTTGACGCTAAGCTAAGAGTACAGATGAGAACTGAGATTGGTAAGCTTCACAAAAAGCTTCAGACAACATTCATCTACGTAACACATGACCAGACAGAAGCTATGACAATGGGTTCGAGAATCGTTGTTATGAAGGATGGTATTGTTCAGCAGGTAGCATCACCTCAGGAGCTTTACTCAAATCCATGCAATGTGTTCGTTGCAGGCTTTATCGGAAGCCCTCAGATGAACTTCATAAATGCAACTGTAGACGTTAAGCCTGACGGTGTAAAGCTTATCATAGGCGATACTATAATCAAGCTTCCTGCAGGATTAAGCAAAAAGAATGGTTTTGCTAACTACAACGGCAGAGAAATTATTGTCGGTATTCGTCCTGAAGATATTCATGACGAGGCTCAGTTTATCGCACACTTTGCGGATGCAACTGCTGAGGTTAGCGTAGAGCTTACAGAAATGATGGGTGCTGAGACATTCTTATACTTAAAGCTTGGTCAGATACCTCTAACTGCAAGAGTTAACCCTCGTACAACTGCAACTCACGGTGATATTATCAAGGTTGCATTTGATGTAAATAAGCTTCACTTCTTTGATAAGGATACAGAAAAGGTTATTAAGGGTTAATCTTAAATATGAATTTATGCTCCCAAAGGAAATCCTTTGGGAGTTTTTGTTTTCTAAAATATAATTTCCGATTTCACTAAAAAATGGCTCTTTGTCAATAGTGGGGGTCAAAAATATAATGGAATTAAGATG
>CAMCUJ010000002.1 GCA_945878965.1 uncultured Clostridia bacterium | reverse complement strand
TATTACTTTTTAGGATTAACGATATCACGCCAATCCAAATCACCACGTTCCAAACCATGAATTAAAACCTCAGCTGTTGCAACATTTGTCGCAAGAGGTATATTGTGTACGTCACATAACTTAAATAAAGAGGAAACACTGGGTTCATATGTCTGTGGTGTAAGCGGGTCACGGAAAAATAACACCAAATCTATCTCATTATATGCAATTCTTGCACCGATTTGCTGGTCACCGCCCTGAGCACCCGACAAAAATTTATCTACCTCAAGTCCGGTAGCCTCCATTATTAAACTGCCCGTTGTTCCTGTTGCACACAGCTTATGTTTTTTTAATATTCCGCTGTAGGCTATACAAAAATCAACCATAAGCTCTTTTTTCTTATCATGGGCAATTAATGCAATATTCATTTTTCATTCCTCCTTAAAACCACATTATTCTATATTATAGTTTAACAGAAATAATTATCCCTTGCCAAAATTAAGTGATTAAAACAGCGAAAGCATAATATTTCTTATACCGCAACCTAAAAAATCCAACTCTAAAAACTTTAATTTCTGCTTTTAACCTTTTTAATAGGGATACTTGCAGTAAGTGCAGGCACCTGAAAATCTCCATCCTCGCTTTTTGCAGTTGTGATATGTATGTCAAGACCGTTCTCTTCATCTATATCCATATATTTTTCAAGAACCTTCATTATTTCATCTTTAATACTTTCTAAAAATTCAGGTGAAACATTGGCTCGGTCATGAACCAATACAAGCTGCAATCTTTCTTTCGCTAAATCCTTAGAAGCTTTTTTCTTACCAAATAATTTTGATAAATCAAGCATAGATACTATCCTCCAAAATATACTTTTTTAACTTAATTACTTCTTAGAAAACATATTTTTTATTTTCTTTAAAAGTCCGTTAGAACTATCCAAATCCATAAGCGGAATATTATCACCGTTAATTCTGCCTGTAATATTTCTGTATGCCTGTCCTGCATTTGATTTATTATTCACAACAGCAGGTTCGCCCTTATTTGTAGATACTATAATGCTCTCATCGTCAGGTATTACACCTATTAAATCAATGTTAAGAATTTCTATAATATCATCCATATTCATCATATCACCGCGTTTAACCATATCCTGTCTTACACGGTTTATTATTAAGTAATGCTCATCAATCTCATTTGCTTCAAGAAGTCCTATAATTCTGTCAGCATCTCTTACGGCAGAAACCTCAGGAGTTGTTACAACCAAAGCCTTATCCGCACCTGCAATCGCATTCTTAAAGCCTTGTTCAATACCTGCCGGACAGTCTATTATAACAAAATCAAATTCATTCTTAAGCTCATCACAAAGTGCTTTCATCTGCTCAACGCTTACAGCATCCTTATCCTTTGTCTGAGCTGCCGGAATAAGATAAAGTCCTTCAAATCTTTTATCCTTTATAAGTGCCTGACGAACCTTGCATTTTCCCGATACTACATCAACCAAATCATATACTATTCGATTTTCAAGACCTAAAACAACGTCAAGATTTCTAAGACCGATATCTGTATCAATTAATACAACTCTCTTATTAAGCTGTGATAAGCCTACTCCTATATTCGCTGTGGTAGTTGTTTTACCAACTCCGCCCTTTCCTGATGTTACAACTATTACCTGTGACTTTGTACGTGCCATCATATTCCTCCATAATACTTATACTCATTCTTCAATAAGGGGATTTCCCCTATAATCATATATTCTAATAATATCACATTTTCAACAAAAAGTCAAAACAATTTTACCGCTTTTTCTGTAGAAATTCTTCAATAAATATTTTCCCATCATCAATATACGCCATTTCGGGTTCTAAGTAGTCCTTTTGATAATCATCGGGGGCTCTTGTAATTATGTCCGCAATTCTAAGCTGCGTCGGAGATAGATTAAGTGCTACAATTACTGCATTTCTGTCACCTCGTGAACCTGCATGAACAATACCCTTTACAGTTCCCATTACAAATATATTTCCTACCGCTTCAACCTCGGCACCCGGATTTACGTCACCTATTATTACAATATGACCGTCGGACTTTAAAAACTGCCCTGAACGGATAGTTTTTTTATAAAACTTAGTGTACATCGCATCAACATCAATTTCAAATGCCGATTTAAGTATTTTCTGAGAATTCAGCTCATTTTCACGCTTTAATTTTTCTTCTGTAGTCTGATTTATCTCATCATGATTTTCCCAAGCCATAACCTCAGTATCAAGAAGAGATGATATTTCATCTAAAATCTTCTTTTGATTTTCAAAGCTCGGAACAATTCCCTCAAACCCAAGCCTTATATTTGTGCCGGCAAGAAATTTTCTTGCCTTTTTAAACTTTTGTCTGCATGCCTTAATAAGATCATCAAAGGAAACATCTTTAGTAATATTAAGTATCATTCCGTCCTTGTAATGCTTTAAGGTCACAATTTCTGATTCTTTTCCAAACATAGTTAATATCAATACCTCTCACTTAAAAATTAGCATAAATTATTTAATAAGCCTATTATAGCCGTCAGCAATATCCTCAACCTCATTAATTCCAAGATAGCTTTCAAACATATCTCGTGCAATTTTAGCGGCAAATGAGCTTGACGCACCCTTTTCAATTACAACGGCAACCGCAATCTGCGGATTGTCATACGGAGCAAAGCCTACAAACAAAACATTATCGCTTCCGCCTGAAACCTCGGCGGTTCCTGTTTTTCCGCCAACGGTTATCGGAAAATTATCAAATACAGCCTTAGCTGTACCATCTTCGGTTACTCGCCCCATTCCATCTTTAACGGCTAAAAAGTTTTCTTCCTTAATTGTAGTTTCAGATAAAACAGTAGGTGTATTCTTGAATATAACCTCACCGCTGTCATAGGATTTAACCTCCTTAACCAAGTGAAGCCCATACCGCTTACCCCTGTTCAAAAGAGTTGCAACGTATGAAGCAAGCTGAGCAGGTGTGTACATATTATCCGACTGACCTATTGCAGCCTGAAGTGTATCACCGGGATACCATGTCATATTAAGCTTATTTCTGTATTCGGGTCCCGCAACTATACCGAGTGACTCAGAAAGCTCAATTCCTGTAGACTCACCAAGCCCAAATTGTTTTGCATATTTATTTATACCTTCAATTGTAAGAAGCCTGCCCACTTCATAAAAGAAATAGTTACACGAAACTCCGATAGCTTCCGAAACATTAATATTGCCATGAGTTGTATGCGAATTTTTCCAAATCAAACAGGTAGGCTGATATGACGGTGCATAATACCTATAAATACCCTGGTCTAAAATTTTTGTGTTTGGAGTTATAATTCCCTCCTCAAGCGCTGCAATTGAAACAAGCGGCTTAAAGGTTGAACCCGGTGCGTATGCACCGTTTAATGCTCGGTTAAACAACGGCTTTTTACTGTCCGAATAAAGAGAGGAATACTCCTCATTGTATTTTGATAAATCATAGCTCGGATAAGACGCCATAGCTAAAACGTCACCGCTGTTTATTTCAACAGCAACCGCAGCACCGCAGTAAGCATTCTTGCCTTTTCCGCTCCTTGCTTCGGTAATATGCGTTTCAAGTGCCTTTTCGGTTACTGCCTGTAATTTTGAGTCGAGAGTTAAAACAGCATAATTGCCCGGAGTCGGCTCTTGAGTAATTAATACCTGTGACACATTTCCGCCTCTTGTCTGTTCAACCTTCTTGTAACCGTCCTTACCCTTAAGATAGCTTTCAAGAACCTTTTCAAGTCCGTCTTTACCGATTATATCATTCATTCCGTAGCCTTTATCCTTAAGTTCACGGTATTCTTCCTCGTATATAATTCCCGTTCTTCCCAAAACGTGTGATGCAAGACCTGCCTGAACATATTCACGTATCGGTTCTATTTCAACATTAACACCCGGCATTTCAGCTGAACGTTCCTTTATCTTCTGTACAGTTTCCATTTGTATATCTGTAACCAGATTAAACGGAGTCATTATGCTGAAATTTTTCTTTTTCATATCGTACCTTACAGAAATAATTCTTAAAGCATCAGTTTCCGAATATTCACCAGATATCTTAAAATAGTTCTTATAATAATTAAGTACATCTGATGCCGATCCGTAATTATCAAGCTTATTTGCGGTTTTCCAATTTAAAATCTGTTCGTCGCTTGCACCGTTTTCATCAAATTCATAGCGAAGCGGCTGAGCTTTCATAGGAAAAAGGCTTTCATATTCAACTCCATCCTCGTCCAATATAGAAAGCAATGTGTATATGATACGGTTAAGTTCATCATCACTTAGATTCATATCCTGAATCTGAACATAAAATCCCATCTTATTGGTTACAAGAGGTCTTCCGAATCTGTCAACTATCTCACCTCTCGGCGCTTTTATCGGATATGCACGAATAAGACGGCTCTCGGATTTTTCCTTATAGGCATTTCCCTGCACAATCTGCAAATCCGCAAGCCTCCATACACAAAGACCTACAAATATTAATATAAATATATATAATACAAAATATCTGCCTTTAATATTTTTAAACTCCAATTCAGTCACCCTTTATCATCAAGTAAAACCGTTGATGTTTTCTTTATCAGTAAATACATAGGTATAGAAACTATAGTGCTGTATATACTCTCCGGTAAAATTATGCTCATATACAACAAAGTAAAATTAAACTCTGACACTGCCAAAGAATGTATGAGAAAATATATAAGTCCCACTATATTTGAAAATACAAAAACCGATACTACCGATATTAAAATTCTCGGCTGTTTAAGTACTTTTTCATTGAACAGACAAATTAAAAATCCGATATACATAAACATAAGCGTATTAAGACCTATATACTTTCCGACAAGAATATCATATAAAAAACCCATAATACCGCCGATTATAACGCCTTTTTTTATATTAATAAAATAACATAGAAGCACAACAAAAATAAGCATTAAATTCGGCTTTACATTAAAGACTTCCGCATAATTTAAAAACGTTGTCTGAAATATAATCAGAATACTATACCATAATATATAAAATAACGCTTTCATATTTTACCTCCGATTTAAATATTACGGTATCTCAGCTACTTCCGTTTTTATAACAAAAACCTCGGTAATCTTATCGAGATTTGCAGCCGGTTCAATAACAGCGTATTGAGAAATACTCTGAAGCTCCGGTTTTATCTCAATAACCTTTCCTATAAGTATTCCCTTAGGATAAATTCCGCCAAGACCCGAGGTTTCCACATAATCTCCGATGATAATATTTGTATTTTTTGATATATACGACATTTTACAATAGCCGCTTAAATTAAGCTCAGTATCACCGTTCACCACGCACAAATCTCTTGACCTTGAAAGTATGCTTCCAACCGAATGCTCGGGGTCTGTAATAGTTATTACCTTTGCCCATGTAGTTCCGATATCGCATATTCTTCCGACTAAATATTTATCTGTAGTCATTACCACTTGATTAAGTGCAAGTCCGCTTGATGTACCTTTATCAATCGTAAAGGTACTGTACCAATTAGACGGATCTTTTGCAATTATCTCTGCGCTTACTATATCAAGCTCCGGATTGGTTTCTTTAAGACCAAGCATTTTTCTTAAACGCTCATTCTCAACCTCAAAGCCTTCAAGTTCTCTTATTTTTTGTTCAAGCTCTGCATTCTCAGCTGCAAGTACCGAATTTTCTTCTCTTAGCATATCAATATTACTGAAGTATCTGAAAAAATTTGAAACCGAATATCCTATTCCCGAAAATAGTTTCTGGACAGGAGTAATTACAATGCTTACCGAATTTTCCATAATACCTGTTTGGTTAGATGACATATTTAAAAATACGGCAATACCGCCGATTAAAATTGTTATAATCAGCAGCCAAATAAAGAATTTATTTCTAAAAAAGTTTCTCAAAAGCACACATCTCCCAAAGGACTATTTTAACGAAGCAAATCTATCTGCTGTTTTCCCGGAGCAGAATAGTTCTAAGAGTCTTTAATTCTTCAAGTGTTTTTCCGGCACCAGCAACAACGCATTCACGCGGAGATTCCGCTATGTATACAGGAATACCCGTGAATTTATTGATAACCTTTCCAAGCCCCTTAAGGGTTGCACCTCCGCCGGCAAGGACAATTCCGTTATCTATAACATCGGCCGCAAGCTCCGGCGGTGTTTGTTCAAGAGTAGCTTTAACCGCATCTACTACCTGTTCAATACTTTCGGCAAGTGCCTCACGTATCTCCACGGATGAAACGGTTATTGTTTTTGGAAGTCCCGAAATCAAATCACGACCTCGTACATCCATCGAAGTTTCTTCTTTAAGAGGACACGCTGAACCGATTTTTATTTTAACATCTTCCGCAGAAATATCCCCAATCATAACATTATACTTTTTCTTTATATACTGAATAATCGCAGAATCAAATTCATTTCCGGCAACCTTTAACGACTTTGCGGTTACAATTCCGCCAAGTGAGATAACCGCTATTTCAGTAGTTCCGCCGCCTATGTTGATAATCATTGAACCAACAGGCTTATCAACATCAAGACCTGCACCGACTGCCGCCGCCATTGCCTCTTCAATCAAGTATACTTCTTTCGCTCCGGCGCTCATTGCCGCTTCCTTAACCGCTCGTTTTTCTACCTCTGTAACGCATGATGGAACACATATTACAACACGAGGCTTAAACACCATACCCTTAACCGATTTCTTTATAAAATCCTTAAGAATTGCAACTGTCATATCAAAGTTTGCAATAACGCCCTCTCTTATAGGTCTTATAGCCCGTATTCCGCCCGGAGTTCTTCCAAGCATATCACGTGCGCCAAGACCGATTGCCAAAATATCGCCACTTGTTTCACTTATTGCAATTACTGACGGCTCATCAAGAATTATGCCTTTACCTTTCATATATATAAGTGTATTTGAAGTACCTAAATCTATTCCAAGTTCTACTGCCATTTTTATTAAAACTCCTTTTATTTATCTTATTTTAAAGGGTGAATACCCCTGTGATATCAATTTTTAATCCGAATTTATGTTTTATTCTGAGTCAAAAATACCGATGCCGAATTCATTTTTTAAAATTCCGCAAAGCTTAGATACAGGAAGTCCAACTATGTTAAAATAATCTCCGCAGATTTTTTCCACAAAAACAGAACCAAGTCCTTGAATTCCGTAAGAGCCTGCCTTATCCATAGGTTCTCCCGACTTAATATAACTATTTATTTCAGAGTCTGTAATTTCTCTGAATCTAACCTTTGTCTTTTCAAAATCAGATATACGTTTTCCTGTTTTATTATCAAGAACCGAAATACCGGTATATACAAAATGTACATTTCCGCTGAGTATTTTCAGCATATTTTTCGCATCTTCTTCATCCTTGGGTTTACCAAGAATTCTATCTTCAAACGCTACAACCGTATCCGCCGCAATTACAACACAATCTTCATTATCCAATGTTTTTGAAACATTTTCTGCTTTTTTTGCAGACAGGCATTTTACAATTTCCTCAATCTCCATCGTTTCATCAACAATCTCGGGCGAATTGTCAACCTTAACTTCAAATTCAAGACCTATATTTTCAAGCAGCTCCCTTCGTCTTGGAGACTGCGACGCCAAAATTATTCTCTTCATTTGTTTTAATACCTCATAAACTTTATTATTTAAACTTCATTTTAGAACTGATAAGACCTGCCGAAATACCTGTAACCGAACCCGAAATAGCTCCTATAATCATAAGTACGGGAAGATACGACCAGATGTATCCGCTTGAAAGTGTAACAGATGCAACCATAACCTGTGCTGTATTATGGGTAACTCCGCCTATAATGCCAACGGACATTAAGCTAAATTTATCGGATGCAAGCTTCATAAAAACAGTCATAGATATTGTACTCAGTATTGCTCCGCACAGGCTGTACATTAAAGAGCTTACTCCTCCAAAAAGCAGACTTGTAAGGACTGACCTTAAAGAAGCGACTATCAACGCATTAATTCCGCCAAACATTGATATGTTTAAAATCGAAACTATATTACAAAGTCCAAGCTTTCCGCCCGGTATTCCCGATATAATCGGAAATGAATTTTCAATACTCTGAAGTACCATTCCAATCGCTATAAACAGCGAAATTAAAACTAATTCTTTGGTTTTACTCCTCATATCAATAAGCCACCCTGTCAATCTCATCCGAAATATTACTGTCACTTTTCATTCTTACAGTAAGATGATTCGGCACACAAACTATTATCTGATTAGCTTTGGTTATCGGAGCGGACATAACATCCAGCTTATCTTCACAGGAAGCGTCTGTAACTTCTAACGATGAATTGGTTATCCGTATTTTATTGCTTCCGTATTCAGTCACTACATTCACAATTTTTTCGTCTTTTATATCTTTTAAATTATATTCCGCATAAACCTCTCCGTCAACTTCAATAACAACGCTGTTTGGAGAATCCGAATATACAAAAAAGTTAAGAAACAGCATAAGCGTAATTGAAAGTAAAATAACTCCCGTAAACAAAAGCTTATCGTGCAGAGTTATCATTTGCCCGTTGAACCAAAGCCGTTAGAACCTCGCTCGGTTTCATCTAATTTCTCAACCTTGACAAGATTTGCACGCTGAACAGACATAAAAACAAGCTGTGCTATTCTGTCGCCCGGATTTATTATATAGTCTTGGGCAGAAGAATTCTGCATTGCAACCTTAATTTCACCCGTATAATCCGTATCAATAACGCCTACTCCGTTACAAAGCGATATTCCCTTTTTAATGGCAAGACCAGACCTTGCAAATATAAAGCCTCCATAGCCCTCCGGAATTTGAAGTGCTATACCTGTCGGAACCAATGCTCTCTCTCCTGATTTTATCAAAAGCGGAGAATCAATCGCTGCCGCCAAATCCATTCCAACGCTTCCATCGGTTGCGTATTCGGGCGTTACCGCATTTTCGGATAAATATTTAATCTTTACACTAACATTAACCATTATAAATTACTCTGCCTTTCCTTCTTTATTATCTATTTCTGTTTGAACCGATTATCACATTTGCGCTTCAATAAAAATTCAGCATTCTTAAGCTAATGCACCCTTATTGAAATACGCTCTTGTATAGTTAAAATTATTATCAAATACTTTATTTTTTAAATATATATCACATATATTTTTAACCTCTTCACTGTTTTCGATAGTAAAATCAAGTCTTAAAAAGCTTAACCCCGATTTTTTTATTTCCTCTGTCTTATCTCCCATAAAAACAGGAAGAGAATTTAAAACAATATTTCTGCATTCTCCGCAATCCTTAACTATAGGGAACTTCATACCCTTTCTGTCAATAATATAACCGTTTCCGCTGCATGGACACTGATCCGCATTTTTCATTATACAGTTTTCGGTAACCATAAGCGGCGTTCTGCCGTATACTCCCGCCTCAGCCATATTGTGCTTTCTTAAATCTCTAAGCTGCGGAATATTCATTTCGGGTGATACCGAAATAATTTCCGAAAGCCTCTGCGAAAAAAAGTCCATACTTATACTATTAAATACATTAAGCCGAAATCCTCCGACAATTTTAAATTTATTGCTCAAAAAAAGCTCTGCCATGTTATCAGCCTTAAGCGTTTTAAAACCTTTTTCATAAAGCATATCAAGCCTTTGCTTGTAATCGTTAAAATTCTTTATTATAACAGGAAGAGAAATAATAATTCTTTCCTTATAATTTTCAAAATAATCTGTATTTTCACAAAGCAAATTAAGAGGAACATAAACCCTGTAAAAATCATATTCCTTTATAATTTCAAACTGCTCAATTGTTAATACCGAGCAAGTATATTTAATTTCCTTACTCTCATCTACCTTTTCTCTGTTTATAAAATCAAAATCATATATCGGTCTTTCACCTATATAATTGCTTAGAATTTCTTCCGAAAGCTTATCTATAACATTTCTTCTTAAATCATTCAATTCCTTAACCGAGATAAACGCGTCATCGGAAATATCTGAATCAAATTTTCTTATTTTAAACGGCGTTCCGCCAAGCTTTGAAATCTGCTTAAATACATTTTCATATTTAACCGCCGCTTTTTCAGCCTTCTGAACTTTAGCACTGCCTGCATAATTTACGGTAATTCCATTACAAGAAGCCGTAATCTTAGGATAATCTCTCGTAATTATTCTTAACGAGATATCAATATCGGAAACCTTATTTTGAATTTGCGAGTAATCCTTGTTGAATTTTTCGATTGTTTCCTTGCTGTTCTTTTCATACGGATTATCAGGCTTATCCGGTGAAAACATTTCCGAACCCTTTTTTCCGGTAAAATATCCGTCTGTAAGTCCGCCTCTGAAAAATACTTCATTCAAAGTATTTAAATCCTCTTTTTTCGGAGCGTGAAACTCGTCAAGATATTTTCTGTAGGTGCTTACAACTGCTGAAACATACGAAACACCTTTCATTCTGCCTTCAATTTTAAGTGAAGAAACACCTATACGCTCAAGCTCTGCTAAGTGAGGAAGAGAAATCATATCCTTTGGACTTAAAAAGCATTTATTCTCTTTAGAATTATTCACAAAATACGGAAGTCTGCACGGCTGAGCGCACTTACCTCTGTTCCCCGAACGTCCGCCAATCATACTGCTCATAAGGCATTGCCCCGAATAACTCATACAAATTGCACCGTGTCCGAAAACTTCAATTTCTACACTGCAATTTTTAACGATATACTCTATTTCCTTAAGAGAAAGCTCACGAGATAAAACTACACGGCTCACTCCAAGCCTTTCAAGCTCCAAAACTCCCTCTAAATTGTGAATTGTCATCTGTGTACTTGCGTGAACGGGAAGATAGGGGGATACTTTTCTTATAACATTTAAAACGCCTATATCCTGAACAATAACAGCATCAATGCCTATGTCGGATAAAATTTTAATGTGTTCCTCCAAATCAAAAAGCTCCTTATCGGAAACCAGCGTATTAACAGTAACATGAATATCAACATTTCTCAAATGACAGTACTTAACCGCTTCCCTTAGTTCATCATAATCAAAATTAGCGGCATAGCTTCTTGCACCGAACTTTTTTCCGGAAAGATATACAGCATCGGCACCACTCTGAACCGCAGCCATAAGACAATCAAAATTTCCGGCAGGAGCCAATAATTCTATTTTACTCACAATAAAACTCTCCATTCGTACAAATATAATATCAATGTGTAATTAGTAATACGTAATTAATATAATCGCTGAATTATACATCAAACGTGCAATATCTTACAGCAGTTAAAGCTTTAAATTTTCATCGTGCAGTGCCTTGCAACAACTAAAGCTTTACGTTTCTTGATTTGTAGTATCTTATAACATCTTAATATTTACACTCTTTAAGGTGTAGGGGCGAACTGTGTTCGCCGGCGAAAGCAAATTTTTTCAAAGCACTGTCATCTGCAACAGTACTGCCCTCATTTACTGTTGTGTCACATTGGCACAAACGTAAATATTTCTCAATTATTGTGCTATGTAATTCTTAAGCTCTGTATCCTTTTTTGCAAGTTCAATTCGGAGCCGCTGAATTTCCTCCTTTAAGAGGTCAAGCTTAATATCGTTTTCATCTCTCACTTCACGAAGCGAACCGAGCTCCTTACTTGCTGCGCTGTAATTTGCTTTAATACTTGCCAGCTCATCCTCTGCCTTTATACACCTATCGGCAAGGTTTATAGATGTCAGTACTCCAATCATTGCAGTACTAAGCTTGGAGTTTGAATTTGCTACATCCTTCATATTTTTGTCAACCATCATTGCAACTCTTTGAACATATTCATCGCCCTCAGTAGTCTTAAGAACGTATTCAACACCATTTATACTGACCTTGATTCTGTTTTTATCCATATCTATACCACCTTTGAATTTTATCGATAGCTGTATTTATATCCTGCCTAAATATTTAAGTGCCTTAAATACACCAGTAACGGTTTTGGCATCATTTAGTTCATTATCCATTATCATTCTGACTACTTCATCAACATCAAAAAACTCTATGTCAAGATGCTCGCCATCATCAGGATTAAGCTTTCCCTCATATAAATCTGTCGCAAGATAAATATGAGTAATCTCATTCACAAAGCCCGGAGATGGATATATGCATCCGAGATACGCTATCTTTTCTGCTTTAAATCCTGTTTCTTCTTCAAGCTCACGAACTCCGCAGGTATAATGTTCTTCACCCTTTTCAAGCTTTCCCGCCGGTATCTCGTAAATTGCTTTTTCAAATGATTTTCTAAACTGCTTTACAAGAATAATTTTATCATCATTCGTAATCGCCACAATACCTACTCCGCCCGGGTGGTCAACCAATTCACGAAACGATTGCCTTTTATCGGGCGTTTCTATTGTATCAACTCTTACATTAATTATCTTTCCGCTGAATATCTCTTTTGTTGAAATTGTTTTTTCCTCAAAAACCATTTGAAAAACCTCCGTTTTAAGTATAGTTATAGCATATACGGGAAAAACCGTATATGCTATAAACAATTAAACGCAATTTATTCAATAACGCAATATATTAAACAATGCCGTGTGCCATCATAGATCCAGCAACCTTTAAGAAACCGGCAATATTTGCACCGGCAACATAGTTACCCTCACAGCCATACTTCTTAGCTGCTTCATCAGTCTTTGCAAATATATCTTCCATTATGCCCTTAAGCTTTGCATCAACCTCTTCAAACGTCCATGAATATCTCATGCTGTTCTGGCTCATCTCAAGAGCAGAAGTTGCAACACCGCCGGCATTTGCGGCCTTTGCAGGACCAAATAGAACCTTATTTGACTGGAATATCTCAACAGCTTCCGGAGTTGAAGGCATATTAGCACCCTCGGCAACAGCAAAACAGCCATTTGCAACCAATGCCTTAGCACCCTCAGCGTCAAGCTCGTTCTGAGTTGCACATGGAAGTGCTATATCACACTTAACTGTCCATACTCCTCTGCAGCCTTCGTGGTACTCAGCATTTGTACGAGTATTAACATATTCCTTAATTCTCTTTCTCTCAACTTCCTTAAGCTGCTTTACAAGAGCTAAATCAATACCATCAGGGTCATATACATAACCGTTTGAGTCAGACATTGTAACTACCTTTGCACCAAGCTCTGTAGCCTTCTGAGCTGCATAAATTGCAACGTTACCTGAACCTGAAATTGCAACTGTTGCACCCTCAAATGACTTGCCGTTAGCCTTAAGCATAGCGTTTGCAAAGTAGCAAAGACCATAACCTGTAGCCTCTGTTCTTGCAAGGCTTCCGCCGTATGTTAATCCCTTACCTGTTAGAACGCCTGTAAACTCGTTTCTTAATCTCTTATACTGACCATACATAAAGCCAATTTCACGTCCGCCAACACCGATATCACCGGCAGGAACGTCTGTATCTGCTCCTATATGCTTTGAAAGCTCTGTCATAAAACTCTGGCAGAAACGCATAACCTCAGCGTCTGATTTTCCCTTAGGGTCAAAGTCAGAACCACCCTTACCTCCACCGATCGGAAGACCTGTTAGTGAATTTTTGAATATCTGTTCAAAACCTAAGAACTTAATTATGCTCTGGCAAACTGATGGATGGAATCTTAATCCGCCCTTGTATGGACCGATTGCACTGTTAAACTGTACTCTAAAGCCTCTGTTTACCTGTACGTTTCCGTTATCATCAACCCACGGAACTCTGAAGTATATTACTCTCTCAGGCTCAACAAGTCTTTCTATAAGACCTGCCTTCTCAAATTCAGGGTGCTTTTCGATAACAGGCTCCAATGATTCAAGTACCTCTGTTACCGCCTGTAAAAATTCAGGCTCATTTGCATTTCTTGATTCAACCTGCTCTAAAACAGATTTTAAATAATTGTTTGTAATAGCCATTTCAAACCTCTCCTTTGAATTATAATAGTTTTATAAAATATAATGGAACAGCTACAATTAACAACTAATTATAAAGCATCAATTTACCATAACAATGTCAAGTTCAATTTAAAGTCAAATTCATCGGCAAAGAAAGCAGCAATCAGTACCGTTTTTAATTGATAGCTAAATCCATTAGTATTCTCAGCACTTTATCAAATAAAACCAAAATTATTATTTATTTGATAAAAACTCATCAATAGACTGAGCTGCAGTCTTACCTGCACCCATCGCAAGTATAACTGTTGCCGCACCTGTAACAACATCACCGCCGGCATATACGCCTGTCTTGCTTGTAGCACCTGTTTCCTCTTTTGCAACTATACAGCCCCATTTGTTTGTTTCAAGATCAGGTGTTGTATTCTTAATAAGCGGATTTGGTGTCTGACCGATTGCAATTACTACTGAATCTGCCTCAATATTAAACTCGCTTCCCTCTTTAGCTACAGGTCTGCGTCTTCCCGATGCATCCGGCTCTCCAAGCTCCATCTCTATACATTCAACGGACTTGACCCAACCGTCTTCACCGTTAATCTTATTAGGGTTACAAAGCAATTTAAACTCTATTCCTTCTTCTTTTGCATGATGAACTTCTTCACGTCTTGCCGGCATCTCCTCTTCGCTTCTTCTGTATACTATGTACACATGCTCAGCACCAAGTCGTTTTGCGGAACGGGCAGCGTCCATTGCAACATTACCACCGCCGACAACAACAACACTCTTGCCAACATTAATCGGTGTGTCATATTCAGGGAATTTATATGCTTTCATAAGATTTATTCTTGTTAAAAACTCATTTGCCGAATACACACCGTTTAAGCTTTCGCCCTCAATTTTCATAAAGCTTGGAAGTCCTGCTCCCGTACCTACGAAAACTGCATCAAAGCCTTCATCATTTAATAATTCATCTATAGATAATACTTTTCCTATTACCATATTAGTATTAATTTCAACGCCTAAATCCTTAAGCTTGTCTATTTCTTTCTGAACGATAGCCTTTGGAAGTCTGAACTCCGGAATACCATACATTAAAACTCCGCCCGGTGTATGGAATGCCTCAAAAACGCTTACCTTATAGCCAAGCTTTGCAAGGTCGCCGGCACAAGTAAGTCCCGCAGGACCCGCACCTACAATTGCTACCTTCTTACCGTTAGGCTCCGGTTTCTCGATTGATGCTTTTCCGTTCTTCATAAACCAGTCGGCAACAAAACGCTCAATACGTCCGATTCCTACAGCTTCGCCCTTAATTCCTCTTACGCAGTATTTTTCACACTGATTTTCCTGAGGACATACTCTTCCGCATACAGCAGGAAGTGAGCTTGTTTCCTGGATTTTATAATAAGCATCCTCAAACTTGCCCTCTGCAACCAAAGCAATAAATTCAGGTATTTTTACGTTTACAGGACAGCCTCCCATACAAGGCTTATGCTTACAGTTAAGACATCTCTGTGCCTCTTCAATTGCCATTTCCTCGGTATAGCCCATTGAAACTTCTTCAAAATTCTTATTTCTTACATCAGGTGCCTGTTCAGGCATCTTTACCTTTTCCAAAGACATATTAGGCATTCTGCATTCCCTCCATTCTACATTTATGCTGCTTCAAAGAGTCTGCTTCCTTTTCCTTAAACATCTTTGAACGTAGTATTGCCTGGTCAAAATCTACCAAGTGACCGTCAAAGTCAGGTCCGTCAACACAAGCAAACTTTGTTTCGCCGCCAACAGTTACTCGGCAGCCGCCGCACATTCCCGTGCCGTCTATCATAACAGGGTTCATACTTACTATAGTTTTAATTTCATAAGGTCTTGTAAGCTCACAAACCGCCTTCATCATTACAAGAGGGCCTATTGCAACTACCAAGTCATACTTAACTCCGCTCTTTATAAGCTCCTCAAGCTTTGATGTAACAAATCCCTTATTTCCGTTTGAACCGTCATCGGTCATTGTATAAAGATTTGTACAGGCCTGCTTACACATATCCTCAATTATAACCAAATCCTTATTTCTGAATCCGTTTATCATATCAACCTCAACACCCATAGAGTGAAGCTTCTTTGCCTGCGGATATGCAATAGCCGTTCCAAGTCCGCCGCCGATAACCGCAACTCTCTTTACATTCTCAAAATGAGAAGCAACACCAAGCGGTCCCACAAAATCAAGAATTTCATCTCCTGCATTCAATGTGTCAAGTAATTCTGTTGTTTTTCCTACCTTTTGGAATATTATAGTAACAGTTCCCTTTTCACGATCATAATCTGCGATAGTGAAAGGAATTCTTTCACCTGTTTCGTTTACTCTTAGAATTATAAACTGTCCCGGTTCCGCTTTCTTTGCTATATAAGGTGCATCTACCTCTATAAGCGAAACCGAAGGGTTTAAAACTTCTTTTCTGACAATCTTATACATCTAAACACTCCGATCATTTAAAAAAATTATATTTATCTAAAAAATTATATCACAATGAAGTTAAAAATGCAACTGCTTTTAAGAAATTTATAATAAAAAATTTAGTTTTTTTACGTATTATGTTCTTTTTATGTTCTTTTTGCTCGTCCAAAAAGAACCAAAAACGACGCTCGGCTTTCCCCCGAGACCCCCTTAGCGTTCCTCAAAGTTTTTCTTTATCCTATTCGGATTTTCTTCGCACGTCAAGCGTGAATTTTCATTTGGCGAACGTATCCCTAAAAAGAACGCTTCGTTAAGGCTTACGTTTGAGGTTTTTCCTCTTTCGTTTATAGTTTTAAGCGTGGGTTAGCCGCTTTCTTTTGCCGTTTCGTACGTCGGCGTCAGCCGACCAATACTGCATCTTTTGGCGGCTCGTTGCCGCCAAGGTTAAAATAAGCCGACCAATACTGTATCCTTTGGCGGCTCGTTGCCGCCAAGGTTAAAATAAAATTAAGAGACGCTTTCATATAATTTAACGAAAGCAATCTCTTAGTTTTTTAGTCTTAATTTTTATTTATACACTTTAGCGATAGGTGCTAAATCATCAAAACTATTCCAAAGCATAACCTTTACGGAAGTTGTACCCTCTGAAAGTTCTTCATCAAATTTAACGGTATTTTTTTCATAAGTTACAGTGTTTTCGGTTTCCTCATCTTCGGTTAAAACAACAGGCTCATATTTTTTAATATGTAATCTTGAGAAAACATTGTCCTTATACTCAGCAACCAATACAGTATATTCTTTATCTTCGATATGAGATGCACGATTTACAGTTACACTGTCAATCTTTGTAGCTGTGCCTAACTCAGCAGCAGCACCGCTTGCATCCGCAAGATTTAAAGCTGTAATCTGATAATCCGGAGGAGCTACGGGAACTATAGGAGTTGGCTCACCCTCGGGACCTGTGATTAGCACTCTTTTTATGTACATATCATTTTCATGTGCACTATTTGAAGCAGAAGCTATTGTTGTAACTTCATTTGGTGCAAAGTTTCCAACAACATCAGGATCACTGTCTTCGAAACTTCTTGAAAGTTGCTGACTGGACTTTATGCTTGCTACAGCCGTACATTCTCCTAATGTTGTATTAACAGTTGATGTTATTGAAAACCATTTATTAACTGTCTCACCATCAGTATTAGATGCAATATGATTATCACCGGATGTTTCTTCTATACCCGCTAAAAGGTTAGCATATACTCTTATTACATCTCTACCTTTAACCTCGGAATATCTTTCTTCATCATAAGAAATTCTTGTAATATCAAGACCTTCACCGTTATTGTAAGCAGTATCTTTAATATCCATAAATATTATTGGATTTTGCATTAGCTTCTTTCTAACACCTGTCATATAAAGTTCTAACTGGAACTTATATTCACCTTGTGCTCTACCGTTATTTAACTTTACTTTCATTGTACCCGGTGTTGCCGTATCGCCATCTATACTTCCGTCAACGCCGTCTTTACAAAGTTTCAATGTTCTTGGTCCGTCCGGTGCATCCGCAACCTCATACAAGCCCGAAAATTCAACATTCTCAAGATTGTTCAAATCGGATGTGTCCGTCATTTTTGTGAAATCGATGTCCACAAGGACATTTTCACCGACTGTAGGTTCTTCTAAAGCTGAAACATTAAAAGTCAATAAAGAACTTATAATGCACAAAGAAAGAACATAGGCCAAAACTCGTTTTACTTTTCTCATTTCCATATACCTCCAAAAAATTGCTGATTTAAATGCAAAATAAAATTTATGTATGACCTCCTTAAAAAATATTTGCATTTATAAATATTGTACATAGATATTCTAACATCAGATATTAATTTTGTCAAGTATAGACATAAAAATTTTGAATTATTTTTTAAATTTTTCACAAATAAAAGCTGCAATGCACATTAACAAAACGGCTGCAAA
>CAMCUJ010000001.1 GCA_945878965.1 uncultured Clostridia bacterium | reverse complement strand
TCCGTAAATCATAACTTCAAAAATAACCTTCCTCCGCCTCGCTGAGTAAGTACTTGGTTAATCTGCAATATCATAAGCTTTGAATTAAGCTCATTTGCTGAAATACCTAAATTTTCAGTAATATCATCAGCAATAACGCCGTTTTCTCCGCAAGTTGCAATATACTTTACTATATTTTTATCATCATCGGAAAGACTTTTAAACTTTTCGCTCTCATAGAACTGATTTATCAAATCGGTTTTATCATTTTCATTTTTTCCTGTGTTGCTTTGTTCATTATGAACAGGATTACTTTTGGATTTATTTTTCTGAACGTTCTTAGGTTTTTTAGCCGTTCGCATTTTACCGAATATATCTTTAATCTTATTTTTTATAGAAGCATTATTTGAAGCAAGACTTGGATAAATATAAGTATATTGATTAAGTATATCCTCAGAATTTCTGACTAAAACAGCACCTTCGGTTATAAGTCTGTTCGGAAGCTGAGATTGAACAATATTAATATCATTGGGTACAGCAAATATATCACGGTCATTTTCAAAAGCCAGCCTTGAAGAAATCGAAGTTCCACTGCTTTCTGCACCTTCAACAAACAAAACTCCGAGAGAAAGTCCTGTAATTATTCTGTTTCTCTCTTTGTAAAATCTTGGTTGCCCTATACAGTGTGGAGGACGTTCCGAAATAATTGCACCGGTTTCACAAATCATTTCATAAATATCCCTGTTTACCGCCGGATAAACTATATCCACACCACCCGCAAGAACCGCAAAGGTTCTTCCGCCGCTGCTTATTGCGCCTCTATGTGCAGCGGCATCAATGCCAACTGCCATTCCGCTTGTTATTATAACGCCCTTTTCGGAAAGCTCATAGGAAATCTTCTCAGCGGTAGTTATTCCCGACGGAGTTGCAGTTCTTGTGCCGACAATGGAAATCCCGAGAACATCATCAACTCCTGTAATATCGCCTTTTACAAATAAAAACCTTGGAGGACAGTATATATTTCTCAATCTGTCGGGATAATGCTTACTTCCAATAGTTATAATATTAATATTTTGTTTTTCGCAGTCTTTTAAAATCTTTTCTGCTTCAGACAAGGAAACATTTAAATTTATTCGCCCTTTATACTGTGACCTATCAAGTTTATTTTGAAGCTCATTGCGATTTTCAAAAACTCTCTTAATCTGTTTATCAGTTTTATAAACATCTGACGTATGTATATCTTCGGAATATATCTGACTGCTGTAGCACAAATCAATAAGATCGGGTTCAAAGTTACAAGCCGTGCCAAGCCACATATAATATAATTTCGTTGTATTCTCATCCATACTGCTCACCCTAAGCTTTAAGTTATTTAACTTAATTCTAACACAATAAATGCAAACTTTCAACAATTTTATATAAATTTTATTGATTAATTTCATATACATTCAATAAGCGGCACAGCCGCGTCATTCAACGTTTTCGGCGAAAAAAAGGTACTCCCACTGAAAAAATTAAGGCAATACCCCACAATTCAATAAGGCGCAGAGCGCCGTTATTCAACGTTTTCGGTGGGAAAAAGGTACTCCCGCCGAAAAAATCAAGTGGAACCCGCCGCCTAAGATACGGGGGACATATTGATTTAGTTATAGTGGGTATATTGCCTATCAGATTTTTCGTCAGATGTGCTAAAATTCAAGAGCATACTCGAGTATGCTCTTGAATTTTGGTGCGAAACGACAGAAAAGATGCAAAAAGGAACCGCCCTGCCCATTCGCAAAACAGTCCCTTAATTTAACTAAGTTAATTATTCAAAATTACACTAACTCAAGAATAGACATTTCCGCAGCGTCACCGCGTCTTGGACCTATCTTAATAATTCTTGTGTAGCCGCCGTTACGCTCTGCATACTTTGGTGCAATCTCGCCAAACAGCTTAGCTACAACAGATTCTTTTGTTATGAAAGAAAGAGCCTGACGTCTTGTGTGTAGTGTGTTTCTCTTTCCAAGTGTAATCATCTTTTCAGCTAACTTTTTTACTTCCTTAGCTCTTGTAGTTGTAGTTTCTATTCTTCCATTCTCAAGAAAAGAAGTAGTAAGGTTTCTTAGCATAGCTATTCTCTGATCTGTTGGTCTGCCCAACTTTCTCTGATGTGCCATAACTTTTTCACAGCCTTCCTGCCCACAGTCTCTGTCCGTACGCCTTATGGTGGGCTAATAAGTCGTATCTATGTTTAGGATTTATTTTAAATCCTTAATCTCAATTAATCCTCATCGTTCTTTAAAGAGAGTCCCATCGCTGCAAGCTTCGCTATAACTTCCTCAAGTGACTTACGACCAAGATTTCTTACCTTCATCATATCATTTTCAGAACGTGTTAATAAATCCTGTACTGTATTGATAGATGCACGCTTTAAACAGTTATATGAACGAACAGATAAGTCAAGCTCTTCAATTGTTGTTTCAAGAACCTTCTCCTTCTTATTCTCTTCCTTCTCAACCATAATCTCAGCGTTAGTTGCACATTCGGAAAGCTCAACAAACAGATTAAGATGTTCTGTAATAATCTTTGCCGCAAGACTGACAGAATCATGCGGATTGATTGTTCCGTCTGTCCATACCTCAAGCGTAAGCTTGTCATAGTCAGTTATCTGACCTCTTCGAGTATTCTCAATAGTATAATTAGCTTTTGTTACCGGAGTATAAATAGAATCCACAGGAATTACTCCGATTACCGGCTGCATAATAGCCTTGTTAGTATCAGAAGATACATAACCTCTTCCCTTATCTATTGTAATCTCCATGTAAAGTCTTGCATCGGTATTAAGTGTAGCAATATGCAAATCCGGATTGATAACCTCAACATCCGAATCACACTGTATGTCACCGGCGCAAACCTCGCCTTCGCCTTCGTGATTTATATAGATAGTCTTTGGACCGTCTGAGTGCAGCTTTAATGCCAACTTCTTTATGTTAAGAATTATTTCCGTAACATCCTCTTTTACTCCCGGAATTGTTGAAAATTCATGAAGAACTCCATCAATTTTAACAGAAGTTGCCGCAACGCCGGGAAGCGATGATAACAATACTCTTCTCAGCGAATTGCCAAGCGTTGTTCCATACCCTCTTTCAAGCGGTTCAACAACAAATTTTCCGTATCTTTCATCGTCGGAAATTTCAACACACTCAACTTTAGGCTTTTCAATTTCTATCATAGTTGGCCCTCCTATTCTAATCAGTATAAATATTAGTTATATCTAATAATATCTATACTTATCTCAATCTTTCTTATGCGATATATGCGAGATTATTACTTACTGTAATACTCAACGATTAGATGCTCTTCTACTTCGTAGTCGATGTCATCTCTTGAAGCAAAAGCAACTACTTTTCCTTCTAAAGTATCCTTATTCATATCAAGCCACTTTGGAACTATTCTGCCTGAGTTAGCCTCAATCTTATTCTTGATACCCTCAAGACTGCGGCTCTTCTCCTTAACTGATATAACATCTCCTACCTTTACAAGGTATGAAGGGATATTTACTCTCTTACCATTAACAGTAATATGACCATGATTTACGATCTGTCTTGCATCACGTCTTGTGCTTGCAAGTCCAAGTCTGAATACTACATTGTCAAGTCTGCTTTCAAGAATTGTAAGAAGTGCTTCACCGGTGATTGCCTGCTTCTTAACAGCCATCTCGTAGTACTTTGCAAACTGCTTCTCTAAAACGCCGTATATGAACTTAACCTTCTGCTTTTCGTTAAGCTGCATACCATACTCGCTCTGCTTCTTTCTGCTTGGCTGTGCGTTTCTGTTAGAGCTCTTGTTTACACCCATAACGCCCGGCTCGATTCCAAGCTTTTTACATCTTTTTAAGATTGGTTGGGTATTCTTAGCCATTCGTATTTTTCCTCCTTTTTAGTAATTTAAATATCACGTCCGAAATTACACACGTCTTCTCTTTGGTGGTCTGCAACCGTTGTGAGGAATTGGTGTAACGTCCTTTATCATATTAACTTCAAGACCTGCTACCTGCAAAGCTCTTATTGCAGCTTCACGGCCGCTTCCAGGTCCCTTTACGTATACTTCGATATTCTTTAGTCCATGCTCCATTGCTGCCTTTGCTGCAGTTTCTGCCGCCATCTGTGCTGCAAACGGTGTGCTCTTTCTTGAACCTCTGAATCCAAGTCCGCCTGCTGATGCCCACGAAATCGCATTGCCTGCTACGTCTGTTATTGTAACTATTGTATTGTTAAATGTAGACTTGATATGTGCTGCACCACGCTCTATATTCTTCTTTTCTCTACGGCGTCTTGTTCTTTTAACTGCCTTTGCCATAGTTTTTCACCTCCTGATTTTAAACGAACATACCGAATATTTTCTTTAACTCACTGTTAAAATCATACTGCTTTCGGTTCACGATTATTTCTTCTTGTTTGCCATTGTCTTACGAGGACCTTTTCTTGTTCTTGCGTTTGTCTTTGAACGCTGTCCTCTTACAGGAAGATTCTTTCTGTGACGCATTCCTCTGTAACAGTTAATCTCTATTAGACGCTTAATGTCAAGAGCTATGTCACGACGAAGATCACCCTCAACGTTATAATTGTCGATTTCAGCTCTTAGCTTTGATACTTCCTCTTCGCTTAAATCACGAACTCTTGTATCAGGATTAATTCCTGTAGCCGCCAAAATCTTCTTTGATGTAGATAGTCCTATTCCGAATATATATGTTAGTCCTATCTCAACTCTCTTTTCGTTTGGTAAATCAACACCTGCTATACGTGCCATTATTCCATTTCACCTCCATAATTTTTTCTTTAAGCTTGCAAAAAGCTTAAATAATGCAAAAAAGCTATAGAGCAGAATTTCATCTCTGTAAGCTCTCGCTTACTTCAATCGGCTTTAACCTTGTTTTGTTCTAAAGCCTAACCCTGCCCCTTAAAATCTTTAACTTAAGCCTTAAGGATTAACCCTGCTTCTGCTTATGTCTTGGATTTTCGCATATTACCATTACTCTGCCTTTTCTCTTTATTATTTTGCACTTTTCGCAAATAGGCTTAACTGAAGGCTGTACTTTCATATTTCCTTCACCTCCTAAATAAGTTGGCTGCAATATTCTACAGCACTAACCGTATTATAATATCATACTTTTGACAGTTTGTCAACATACTTTTTATAATTTTTTTAAATTATTTTGCTCTCCATGTAATTCTGCCTTTGTTAAGGTCATAAGGTGAAATCTCAACCGTTACCTTATCCCCCGGCAATATTCTTATAAAGTGCATTCTTAACTTTCCCGATATATGAGCAAGAATCTTGTGACCATTCTCAAGCTCTACCTGAAACATTGCATTCGGCAGTGCCTCAAGAACAGTTCCCTCAACCTCTAAAACATCTTCCTTTGACATATTTCTGTTCTCCTTTCATAAGCTTTATATAGAATTCTTCAGTCTGCTTTTTAATTATGTATTAAATTTCGGCTGAAAAATCATACTTTTCAATGTGATAAATTTTAAATATCTGCTGTAAGCTCCGATATCGAACGTCTGAGCTCCGAATTTGTGACCTTAGCTCCGCTTTCTATCTTTCCGTTCAAATACTCGCAAACCTTGCCCGTAGTCTTTACGTGTTTCTTTTTCTTTCTCTTTACCTTATCGGTCTTTCGCAAATCTCCGTCGCAAAGTCCTAAGTATTCGTTTTTATCCCACATAACTACAAAATACCGCCCGCTGTCACGTCCTGCTTTTGAAATAACTATTTCTCCAACCTTAAAATCCGTGGGGTGTGCATTTTCCATTTTCTTTATCACCTTTCTGTCTGACTTCTGTTATTTACGGCCTGCCGCAGACACAGTAAGCCGAATATACTTTTAAATTAAAACTAATCAACATAAGTAAGCAAATACGGCTCACCGTCAGTTATAAGGACGCTGTTTTCATAATGAGCGGAAAGCTTTCCGTCCTTGGTTATAACCGTCCAATCATTCGATGCAACATATGCATCTTTAGTTCCCTGATTAACCATCGGTTCAATTGCAAGACACATTCCCGCCTTAATTCTTATACCACGCATTGCAGAAACATAATTAGGAATCTCCGGATCTTCGTGAAGATTTCTTCCGACTCCGTGACCGCAGTATTTTCTTAGTACACTATAGCCGTTTCCCTCAACATAATTCTGAATTGCTCCCGAAATATCGGAAATTCTGTAGCCTTCCTTTGCAAATTCAATGCCTTTAAAAAAGCTTTCACGGGTTACATCAATCAATCTTTGTGCTTCATCCGAAATTTTACCTACAGCAAATGTTCTTGCCGCATCTCCGTGATAACCTTTATAACAAGCACCAACATCAATGCTTAGTATGTCCCCCTCTTTAAGAGGCTTTTTGCTTGGTATTCCGTGAATTATTTCAGCATTCACGCTTGCACATACGCTTTTCGGAAATCCGGCATAGTTTTTAAACGACGGTGTACAGCCCTGCTTTTTTATATACTGCTCGGCTATGCGGTCAATCTCTTCGGTTGAAATTCCCGGTTTTACGTGTTCCTCTATAACTTTAAGAGTTTCTCCGGTAATTCTGCCGGCAATTTTCATAAGTTCGATTTCTTTTTTAGATTTAATAGCAACCATATTCTGCCTCCGTCTGTTTCTTTCTGAATTATCCTCATATATCGCTTGTTTTATACATTATATTGTATAAATTCTGAATAATGTGAATTATAAAAGAAACAGAATAAAATTATTCACATAGTAAAGCACAGTCACCTGTGCTTTACTATATAAATTCAAATCACGTTTTAACATTCACTTAAAAATTTATTTTAACGCAGCCAAAACCTCAGCAGTAGTATCCTCAATCTTCTCCTGACCGTAAGCTACAGCAAGCTTGCCCTGTGCCTTGTAGTAATCCTTTAAAGGCTCTGTCTGTGTGTGATAAACATCAAGTCTGTTCTTTATAGTTTCCGGCTTGTCATCAGCTCTTGTAATAAGCTCTCCGCCGCAGTTATCACAAACGCCTTCCTTAGCCGGCACTCTATAAAGCTTGTGGAATGTTGTTCCGCAGCCCTTACACTCAAGTCTGCCTGAAAGTCTTTCGATAATCTTAGCATCATCAACCTCTATTGTAAGAACCTTATCTATTACAACATCAGACTTATCAAGAGCCTCAGCCTGTGCCAAGGTTCTTGGAAAGCCGTCAAGAATAAAACCGTTCTTGCAGTCATCCTCCTTAAGTCTTTCAGTAACTATTCCTATCATAACATCGTCAGGAACAAGCTTACCGCCGTCTATATAACTCTTTGCTGTAACTCCAAGCTCTGTTCCGTCAGCAATATTCTTTCTTAAAATTGCACCTGTTGAAATCTGAGGAATTCCAAAGTTTGCACTTAATTTCTCAGCCTGTGTTCCTTTTCCTGCTCCTGGTGCGGCAAGTAATATTAGTTTCATTTTATACACTCTCCTATTCAACACTTTTCATCAAGTATTAGATATTTTTAACATTCTTATTGCATTAACTTAAATAACAAGTCAATATTTTTATTATACAACTTATATCCGCCTTTGTAAAGACTAAAATTACCTTAAATATTAACAAAATATTTTTAACTTAAGTATGCAATATGGTAAATTGGATAACAAAAACAGACTTAAAATTTTACAGGACAGAGAATTTTAAAATCTCTGTCCCAAGTTACAGATTTCAATTTAAATCCGCCGCATAGTATATGCGGCGGAAATTTAAACGTATTAAATATATATTCACAGTATGTTTGTGAATTACTCAAGAAATCCCTTATAATGACGCATAAGCATCTGAGATTCAAGCTGCTTAACAGTTTCAAGAGCAACACCAACAACGATTAGAAGTGAAGTACCGCCGATAGCGAAGTTCTTAATATCTAATGCCATATTCATAAATATTGGCAATACAGCAATGAATCCTAAGAATATAGCTCCTGCCATAGTAATCTTAGATAATACCTTTGTGATATAATCTGATGTAGGGCGTCCCGGACGAATACCCGGAATAAATCCGCCGCTCTTCTTCATATTGTTCGCCATTTCTATCGGATTGAACTGAATCGCTGTATAGAAATATGTGAAGAACAATATTAATAAGAAGTAAAGTACGCCGTAGAACCAATTATCCGGAGATAATATCTTTAAAAATCCACCCCAGAAACCGCCGCTTGCAGCACTCTTTCCAAAGAAAGCCGCAACAGTACCCGGGAATGATAGGATTGACATTGCAAAAATAATAGGAATTACACCTGCTGATGCAACCTTGATAGGAATGTGTGTGCTCTGTCCGCCATACATTTTTCTGCCTACCACTCTCTTTGCATACTGAACAGGAATTCTTCTTTCAGCCTCATTCATCATTACAACAAGACCTATTACAAGCAATGCAACTATCAATAGTACTACAGTACCTATAACATAAGTTGTTCCTCCAAGCATATAGTTGTACATAGATACAGCCATACTCGGTATACGAGAAACAATACCTGCAAATATTATTAGTGATATACCGTTACCTACACCTTTTTCTGTTATTTGTTCACCAAGCCACATAAGAAATGCAGTACCTGCTGACAATGTAACAATAATCATAAGAGCTGCCAAGAACGGATTAACGCTCGCTTCTATAGCATTTGAATTTTTCAAAAGGAAGAATAAGCCTATAGCCTGTATCAAAGCAAGAACTATTGTTGCATATCTTTGAATCTGAGCAATCTTCTTTCTTCCATCCTCGCCTTCCTTCTGCATTCTTTCAAGAACAGGAATGGCTACACATAAAAGCTGCATTATAATTGATGCGTTAATGTAAGGAGTAATACCCATTGCAAATATTGTAGCATTTGAAAAAGCACCACCCGACATTATGTCGATAAATCCGAATAATGAATTTTCTGCATCAAATAATCCTTGAAGCTGCATTGGATCAAGTAGCGGAACAGGGATACAAGAGCCTAAACGGAAAATTACCAAAAGAATTAAGGTATAAATTATCTTTTTTCTTAAGTCAGGTACTTTCCATGCGTTTCGCATTGTCTGAAACATCTTATACCACCTCTGCCTTTCCTCCTGCAGCAGTTATCTTTTCCTGTGCTGACTTACTAAATCTCTTAGCCTTTACTGTAAGGTTCTTATTTAGCTCACCTCTGCCAAGAATAACAACTCCATCGCAAATCTTAGAAATAACGCCTGTTTCCTTTAGTACTTCAGCTGTAACCTCTGTACCATTTTCAAGTCTGTTAAGATCCTCAACATTTATAGAAACATATTTCTTTGCAAAAATATTTGTGAAACCACGCTTAGGTAGTCTTCTGTAAATAGGCATCTGACCGCCTTCAAATCCCGGACGAACACCACCGCCGCTGCGGGCATTCTGACCCTTGTGTCCTTTACCGCTGGTCTTTCCGTTACCGCTTGCATGACCTCTGCCTACTCTGAATCTCTTCTTATTTGAACCCTCGTTTGGAGATAATTCGTGAAGTTTCATCTGGTACACCTCCTCCTAATTTTTAACTTTTATATTCGTTATAGTACAATTATATCTGATTTAAAATACAATTATAAATATTTAAATTAAACTTCCTCAACCGCAACAAGATGAGAAACCTTGAATATCATTCCTCTAACCTGCGGGTTGTCAGGTTTTTCAACACATTGATGTAACTTTCTAAGACCAAGTGCCTCAACTGTTGCGATCTGGTCCTTCTTACAACCAATAGTGCTCTTCTTAAGTGTTACTTTTAACTTATTAGCCAAGGATAAAACCTCCTATCTCACTTGGTAGTAACTTGATTAACCTAAAATCTCTTCAGGCTTCTTACCTCTAAGCTTTGCAACTTCCTCTAAGCTCTTTAAAGATGCCAAGCCTTCAATAGTTGCAGCAACAACATTCTTTGGATTGTTGCTTCTTAGACACTTAGTTCTGATATCTCTGATACCGGCAAGCTCAAGAACCGCACGGGCAGGTCCGCCGGCAATAACTCCTGTACCTTCTGAAGCAGGCTTTAAAAGAACTCTTCCGGCTCCGTATTCGCCTATTACTTCGTGAGGTATAGATGTCTTTAATAGCGGAACAGTTACCATGTTCTTCTTTGCATCGTCAATTCCCTTACGGATTGCATCCGGAATTTCTGCCGCCTTACCCATGCCGCATCCTACGTGGCCGTTCTCATCGCCTACTACTACCAAAGCGCTGAATCTGAATGTTCTACCACCCTTTACAACCTTTGCAACACGGTTTAGAGATACTACTCTTTCTTTTATATCAAGCTCATCAGCATTTATACGCTCTTGCTTTTTTGTTCTCTCTACTTTTTCTGCCATCTTTCTCTTTTCACCTCTTTTTATTAAAATTCAAGTCCGCCTTCTCTTGCAGCTTCTGCAAGCTCTGCAACTCTTCCGCAGTATACATATCCGCCTCTGTCAAATACAACCTTCTTGATACCTGCGTCAATTGCTTTCTTTGCTATAGATGCTCCTACAGCCTTTGCAGCTTCCTTATTTCCACCGTAGTTTCCCTTTAGTTCAGCGTCAAGTGTTGATGCTGCTACCAATGTCTTTCCTACAGTGTCATCTATAATTTGTACATATATGTTCTTAAGACTTCTGTATACGCATAGTCTTGGTACTTCACTTGTTCCTGAAATCTTCTTACGTACACGTGCGTGTCTTGCAAGTCTTGAAACATTACTGCTCTGCTTTTTTATCATTTATATTGCACCTCCCAACAGTTAGGTCATAGTTTAAATTCGTTAAACACCTCTAAGAAATTAAGCTATAGCTTTATTATTTCTTCTTAGAACCTGCCTTACCTTCTTTTCTTCTGATTGTTTCATCAATATACTTGATGCCCTTGCCCTTATATGGCTCCGGTGGTCTCTTTTCTCTTACGTTCGCTGCGAACTGACCAACCTTCTGCTTGTCAGGACCTGAAATTATAATCTGGTTAGGCTGCGGAACATCTATCTTAATTCCGTCTATTTCTTCCATCTCAACCTGATGTGAATAGCCAAGGTTCATTATAAGCTTATTTCCCTGCTTCTGTGCTCTGTAACCTACACCATTGATTTGTAGTTCCTTCTTAAAACCGGTATTTGCACCCTCTATCATATTTGATATTAGTGTACGTGTAAGACCGTGCAACGCTCTATACTCCTTTTGGTCAGAAGGACGCTCAACTGTTATTGTGTTTCCATCTTGCTTTATTACCATCTCAGCACTCATTGTCTGAGTTAAAGTACCCTGTGGGCCCTTTACTGTTACTTCGTTATTTTCGCCTATCTTTACATCAATACCTGCCGGTACTTCTATAGGCATTCTTCCAATACGAGACACTTAATCCTTCCTCCTTTCTTACCAAATAAATGCTAGAACTTCTCCGCCTACATTCTGACGGCGTGCTTCTTTATCTGTCATAATTCCCTTTGAAGTTGAGATTATAGCTATACCAAGACCTTTTAGTACTCTTGGAAGTTCATCCTTTGTAGCGTACTTTCTAAGACCCGGCTTACTTACTCTCTTTAGACCTGTTAAAACCTTCTGCTTATTCTCAGCATACTTAAGGGTAACTCTTATAACGCCCTGTACTCCCTCATCAAGGTACTCAACGTTCTTTACATAACCCTCGTTTAGCAATATCTCAGCTATCGCTTTTTTCATCTTTGATGCCGGAATATCCACAGTTGCGTGTCTTGAATTATTTGCATTTCTAATTCTTGTTAGCATATCTGCTATTGGATCTGTAATTTGCATTATTTAGCCTCCTTTTTATCGGATTTTTGGTACCGGTTTGGCTTTCCGTACCCAAATCTCTATTTCCACTAGCCACCTTGTACCTAGTTTTTGTTGTTGATTTATAAACTCAAAATTTAAGTTTAGCTTAAGCACTTTAAACTTAAACCATCGGGCAAAGCCCAATTGCTCCTATACTCTTTCGTCCTCTCATTTGACTTACGATATAGGTGCATATTTGTTTTTACCAAGAAGCTTTCTTAACTCCGGGTATCTGACCCTTGTAAGCAAGCTCACGGAAACAAATTCTGCATATACCAAACTTACGTAGGTATGAATGCGGTCTTCCGCAGATTTTACATCTGTTGTATTCACGAGTAGCATATTTCTGCTTTCTCTGCTGCTTTACAACCATAGCTTTCTTTGCCATTTATTCAGTCGCCTCCATTTCTCAAATTTTATTATTTAGTGAACGGAGCACCCATAAGAGTTAATAGCTCTCTTGCTTCCTCATCTGTGTTAGCTGTTGTAACGAAGATGATGTCCATTCCACGGAGTTTATCGATTTTATCGTAATCTATTTCAGGGAATATAAGCTGTTCCTTTATACCCATAGAATAGTTTCCTCTTCCATCAAATGAATTAGGATTTATTCCTCTAAAGTCACGTACTCGAGGTAGTGCTGCATTGAATAGTCTGTCAACAAATTCATACATCTTTGAACCTCTTAATGTAACCTTACATCCGATATTCATTCCTTCTCTTACCTTGAATGACGCAACTGACTTCTTAGCTTTTGTGATTAACGGCTTCTGTCCTGTGATTAATGCCAAGTCATTTGCCGCATTCTCAACAGCCTTAGAATTATCTCTTGCTTCACCTACGCCCATATTGATTACTACCTTATCAAGCTTTGGTATCTGCATAACACTCTTATAGCTGAATTTCTTCATCATAGCGTCTTTAATTTCTTTGGTATAACGTTCTTCAAGTCTCATTTAATCTGACCTCCTTCCTTTTTTCAAGCATTACTTATCAAAAATTTCTCCGCACTTCTTGCAATAGCGAACGTGTGTTCCGTCCTCTAAAATCTTTCTTCCTATGCGGGTTGCAGCATTACACTTTCCGCAAACAGTCATAACCTTGCAAGCGTATATCGGTGTTTCCTGCTTGATAATTCCGCCTGTTTCGCCCATTCTGCGAGGCTTCTTGTGCTTTGTTGCAACAGATACGCCTTCAACTATTACTGTACGCTTTGCCGGATTTACCGATAACACCTTTCCCTTTTTGCCTTTATCTTTTCCCGATAAAACCAAAACTGTATCGCCTGTCTTTACGTGCATCTTTGTATTCATGTGTCAGTGTTCCTCCTTTCATTGTATCAGAACTTACAATTATACTTTTTATAGTACCTCAGGAGCAAGAGATAATATCTTCATGTATTCCTTATCACGAAGCTCTCTGGCAACAGGGCCGAAAATACGTGTTCCTCTCGGAGTCTTATCATCTCTGATAATTACAGCCGCATTCTCGTCAAATCTTATCTGAGAACCGTCTGTTCTCTTTACTCCCTTTACGCTACGAACGATAACCGCTTTTACTACGTCACCCTTCTTAACAGCACCGCCCGGTGTCGCCTTTTTTACTGATGCTACTATTACATCGCCTATGTTTCCGTAACGTCTGTATGAGCCGCCCAAAACACGTATGCACATGATTTCCTTAGCACCGCTGTTATCAGCAACCTTTAGTATTGTTTGCTGTTGTATCATAACGGATTTCCTCCTATTCCTTAAATTCTTCTATATGATTTAAGCTATATTATTTAGCTTTCTCTACGATTTCAACAAGTCTCCATCTCTTATCCTTAGATAGCGGTCTTGTTTCCATAACCTTTACTCTGTCACCGATTGAACACTCATTGTTCTCATCATGTGCCTTAAGCTTATATGTGTTCTTTATAACCTTGCTGTATACAGGATGCTTAACGCTGTCTTTTATTGCAACAACTATTGTCTTGTCCATCTTGTTGCTTACAACTTCACCTATACGTGTCTTACGGTAATTACGTTGCTCTGTACTCATTTAACGTTGCACCTCCTACGCCTCTATATTGGCATTTATTCCTAACTCTTTTTCTTTTAATACAGTCTTAAGCTTTGCTATATCCTTCTTTACTATGCCTATTCTCATAGGATTCTCAAGCTGGCTTGTAGCATTCTGAAATCTTAAGTTGAACAATTCTTCCTTTAGCTCCTGTATCTTATCTACTATTTCCTGCCCTGAAAGGTCTCTAATTTCATTTATTTTCATTAGCATTCACCCTCCATTTCCTGGTCAGCTTTTCTCACAAACTTACACTTTACAGGAAGCTTGTGCATTGCAAGTCTCATAGCCTCACGAGCTACTTCCTCACTTACGCCGCCTATTTCAAACATTACTCTGCCCGGTTTTACTACTGCTACCCAGTACTCAGGTGAACCTTTACCGCTACCCATACGAGTTTCAGCCGGCTTCTCTGTTACAGGCTTATCCGGGAATATCTTTATCCAAACCTTACCGCCTCTCTTTGTATAACGTGTAATCGCTATACGGGCAGCCTCTATCTGGTTGCTTGTTATCCATGCAGGGCCCTGCGCCTGAAGTCCGTACTCGCCGTATACTACCTTGTTACCACGAGTTGCTTTTCCCTTCATTCTGCCTCGCATTACTCTTCTGTACTTAACTCTTTTTGGAGATAACATTACTTTCTTCCTCCTTCCTTACGTTTAGGAGCAGCTGTTTCTTCTATCTTCTTTGCATTTCTGCTCTCAGGAAGAATTTCGCCTTTGTATATCCAAACCTTAACTCCAAGCTTACCATAAGTTGTATCTGCTTCAGCAAATCCGTAATCTATATCAGCTCTTAGAGTCTGTAGTGGGATTGTTCCCTCATGATACTGCTCTGTTCTTGCAATTTCAGCTCCGCCTACACGACCTGATACTGCTGTCTTTATTCCCTTTGCACCAAGCTTCATAGTTCTTGTCATACACTGCTTCATAGCTTTTCTGAAAGAAATACGTCTTTCAAGCTGTGATGCTATATTTTCAGCTACAAGCTGAGCATTCATATCAGGTGATTTTACCTCTATTACATTAAGGATTACAAACTTACCTGTAAACGCCTCAACTTCTTTCTTTAACTTATCTATCTCGCTGCCGCCCTTACCAATTACAATACCAGGCTTTGCAGCATATATTGAAAGGCGGATTTTATTTGCAAACTTCTCGATTTCTATCTTTGCAATTCCTGCCTGATAAAGCTTCTTCTTAAGAAGCACTCTTAGCTTATAATCTTCTACAAGATTGTCGCCATAGCTCTTCTTGTCAGCATACCAGTGTGAATCCCAGTCCTTTATTATACCAACTCGGATACCGTGTGGATTAACCTTCTGACCCATTTATTTTACCTCCTTCGTTAAAATAATTACTCCATCTCTTTAAGCTTTAAAGTGATGTGGCTTGTTTTCTTATTTATTCTGTATGCACGGCCCTGTGCTCTTGGTCTTACTCTCTTAAGCGTAGGACCCTGGTCTGCATAAACTTCTGATACATAAAGCTTATCAATGTCCATATTGTGGTTGTTTTCTGCATTAGCCATTGCTGACTTTAAAAGCTTTTCAACAACCGGGCTTGCAACTTTAGGTGTATTCTTAAGTATACCTATTGCAACGCCTACAGGCTTATTTCTTATCAAATCTATAACTACACGCACTTTTCTCGGTGCTATGCGTACATGAGTAACCTTTGCTACTGCCTCCATTTGCACTGCAGCTCCTTTCGTTTTAGCTTTAAATTTCTATCAATCTATGATTATCTTGATGTCTTAGCTCCTGCGTGACCCTTGTAAGTTCTTGTAGGAGCAAACTCACCAAGCTTATGTCCTACCATATCCTCGCTTACATATACAGGAACGTGCTTTCTTCCATCATAAACTGCGATTGTGTGTCCTACCATCTCAGGGAATATTGTAGACGATCTTGACCAAGTCTTTAAAACTGACTTCTCATTCTTTTCGTTAAGAGCGATTACACGGCTTAGAAGCTTCGCATCAACGAAAGGTCCTTTTTTAACACTGCGGCCCATTACGTTACCTCCTTAAATATTTTTTGGCTTAGACTAACGATATATAGTCTATATTTATCTCGCATTACGTCTTTTAACGATGAACTTATTAGACGCTTTCTTCTTATTTCTTGTCTTGTAACCAAGTGCAGGCTTACCCCAAGGTGTTACCGGACTCGGTCTACCGATTGGTGACTTACCTTCACCACCACCGTGTGGATGGTCATTAGGGTTCATAACTACACCACGAACTGTTGGTCTGAAGCCCATATGACGCTTTCTTCCCGCTTTACCAAGGTTGATATTTTCATGGTCTGTGTTACCTACCTGACCGATTGTTGCACGGCAGTTAAGTCTTATCATTCTTACTTCGCCCGATGGAAGTCTTACCTGAGCAAAGCCGTTCTCTTTAGCCATAAGCTGTGCAGTATTTCCGGCACTTCTTACAAGCTGACCGCCCTTACCCGGGTTTAACTCGATGTTGTATATCATTGTACCAACCGGAATATCAGCTATTTCCATAGCGTTACCCGGCTTTATATCAGCACCCTTACCTGATACTACAACGTCGCCTCTCTTTAATCCGTTTGGTGCGATTATATATGTCTTTACTCCGTCTTCATACTGAAGTAATGCAATATTCGCACTTCTGTTCGGATCGTATTCGATAGATAGAACTGTTGCATTCATTCCATCTTTATTTCTCTTAAAATCTATAACTCTGTACTTTCTCTTAGCACCGCCGCCACGATGTCTAACTGTTATTCTTCCGTATGAGTTACGACCGGCCTTGCTGTGAAGTGGTCGAAGAAGTGATTTTTCAGGAGCTACCTTATCAATTTCTTCAAAAGTAGAAACAGTCATCTGACGTAGCGAAGGTGTTGTAGGATTATATTTTCTAATTCCCATTTTTACATCTCCTATCTGCAAATTTTATGTCTGAGTGAATTTTACGCCTCAAACAACTCAATTGTCTTACTGTCCGGTGTAAGCTTTACAACTGCTTTTTTCCAGTCTGCTCTCTTTCCCTGATGAACGCCCATTCTCTTTGGCTTTCCGATATAGTTTATAGTTGTTACCTTTTCAACCTTTACCTTGAAAATCTCTTCAACTGCTTTCTTTATCTCAATCTTATTTGCAGACTTTAAAACCTCAAAGGTGTATTTCTTATCAGCAACCTGATCCATACTCTGTTCTGTTATGATAGGTCTTCTTATGATATCATGTGCAACCATTTTCATTATGCGTACACCTCCTCAAGCTTTGAAACCGCATCCTTAAGTATGATGCACTTTGTATGATTTAAAACATCATATGTGTTGATTGAACCTACATAAGTTGTATCAACGCCCTTAATGTTTCTTGCAGACATAACAACATTCTTATCGTTCTCAGGAAGAACTATAAGTGCCTTATCCGAAACACCTAAATTCTTAAGAATCTGAACAACGTTCTTTGTCTTTATCTCTGAAAGGTTCATGCTCTCAAGTACGATTATATCGTTATCTAAAACCTTAGATGAAAGAGCAGACTTAAGAGCAAGTCTTCTAACCTTCTTATTAACCGAATATCTGTAATCACGTGGCTTTGGACCAAGCGCAACACCGCCGCCAACCCACTGTGGAGCACGAATACTACCCTGTCTTGCACGGCCTGTACCCTTCTGTCTCCAAGGCTTTATTCCACCGCCTCTAACCTCTGTACGAGTCTTAGTGCTCTGTGTGCCCTGTCTCTGATTTGCTAAGTAGTTTACAACTACCTTGTGCATAACGTCGCCTCTTACCTCAACGCCAAACACGCTGTCGTTTAATTCTATATCTCCGACTTTATTACCGTCTGTATTATATAAAGCTACTGTAGGCATTATCTGTAATCCTCCTCTCTTTTAGACTTACGCTTCTGCCTTAACTGCGTTTTTAACTGTAAGCAATCCGCCCTTAGGACCCGGTACTGAACCCTTTACAAGTAAAAGGTTTCTCTCTGTGTCTACCTTTATAAGGTTAAGGTTCTGAATTGTAACCTTTTCAACACCATAGTGACCAGGAAGCTTCTTACCCTTAAATACTCTTGAAGGTGATGAACAAGCACCAAGTGAACCGGGACCTCTGTGATAATGGCTACCGTGAGTCATAGGACCTCTGTGAGTTCCCCATCTCTTAATTGTGCCGGCATATCCGTGACCCTTGCTGATACCTGTTACGTCAAGTAACTCTCCTGCCTCAAACTGATCAACCTTTAGCTCATCGCCAACATTAAGCTCTGCTGCATTCTCAAGCTTTAGCTCTCTTAAATAACGCTTTGCACTTACGTTTGCCTTTGAAAAGTGTCCCTTCATCGGCTTGTTTACGTTCTTTTCCTTCTTGTCCTCAAATCCTACCTGTACAGCGTTATAACCGTCAGCTTCAACAGTTTTCTTCTGAACAACGCTGCATGGTCCTGCAAGTATTACAGTTACAGGAATTAGCGAACCGTCTTCCGCAAAAATCTGAGTCATACCCAATTTTTTGCCCAAAATTGCTTTTTTCATTCTTTTTTCCTCCTATTTTACACAAGCATTGGTTTCAGCGAAACGTACCTGCGGGTTATTGGTTGGCTTTTGCCAACTTGACCTTAAATTTTTACTGAAATGAAATTAGATTTTTAGTTCTATATCAACACCTGCCGGCAAATCAAGATGCTTTAAAGCGTCTATTGTCTTTGCGTTTGGTGATAGAACGTCAATTAGTCTTTTATGAGTTCTTAATTCAAACTGCTCACGACTGTCCTTATACTTATGAACAGCTCTTAGAATTGTAACGATTTCCTTCTTTGTTGGTAGAGGAATAGGTCCTGAAACCTTCGCTCCTGTTCTCTTAGCTGTCTCAACAATCTTCTCAGCGCTCTGATCTATTAGATTGTAATCATAAGCCTTAAGTCTGATTCTTATCTTCTCTGCTGCCATGCTATACCCTCCTTAAAAATTTCCAAGCTCTTCGCTTATTTTCATACACTGTGCCGGGCGTATCTCACAGCCAAATAATTAAACCCGAACACATAGCGACCATTCGCTGTTTCGGGCAAACACACACAAATATCCCATACGAGCAGGCATAGCAAGACCGCTGTACGCAAATATTTTCTGTATTCATAGTAGAAGTGTGACCCTTCCGCCCTCATTTATAATTCGGACAATCTCCTCTGAAATTTCCAAAAGTCTGATTAAATCAGCTTTTGCCACCTTCAAAATCATCGTATGTCATTGTCACGCTATTTATTATACAACAACTTTAAACTATTTGCAAGCTTTTTTTAAGATTTTTAAGGCTTAAAACGCCTTTTTTATAATTTTTGTATACTTTCACAATAAAGACGGATTTAAAATTTGTCCGACTGTGTAAAATGACTTAATATA